>JAHDSP010000322.1 GCA_018432645.1 Bacteroidales bacterium
CTTTATATTTTTCAGGTATTATCCCTAGACTTAATACTTTTTCTTTATCTACAGGTACATAAAATGTTTTACCTGGTAAATAATCTATTCTACCATATTGCGGATCATTTATCACGAAAGCATTATTATCTTTGTTAATCAAATCAAAATATTCCTTCAGATTAATAGGTTCTTTAATTTGGTCAAAAATATAAATAATATCTCTGGTACCCGATCGATAAGCTTTATGATCCATAGATATAGGCAAAGGATCGGAGAGATAAACTTTGCGTTTCATTTGATCACCATACCAATCTGTTTGTAACAGAGACAAATTACATATTCTGAGATCGGTACGATGACCTTCCACTTCTTGTACATACCATAAGGGGAATGTATCATTATCTCCAGTAGTAAAAAATATTGCATTAGGTTCGCAAGAATCCAAATACATTTTGGCGATATCTCTAGCAGTATATCTATTAGATCTATCGTGGTCATCCCAATTTTCTTTAGCCATTATACCAGGAACTAGAACTAAAGTCAATAAAGTAGCTAAAATAGGAGCTAAAATATTTTCTTTTTTTAGTAATTTTTTTAATCCATCAGCAATAGCTAAAACGCCAAGACCTATCCAAATAGCAAACGCGTAGGTAGACCCTACATAGGAATAATCACGTTCTCGAGGTTGATAGGGATTTTGATTTAAGTATAAAACTATAGCTAAACCAGTCATAAAAAACAGCATAAAAACAATAAAAGTGTTTTTACTATTCTTATTGAGTTGATAAAATAATCCTATAAGGCCTAATATTAGAGGTAAGAAGTAATAATGGTTCCTTGCTCTATTTTCCTTCATATAGGTAGGATATGTATCAGTATCACCGACATTACTTTTATCAATAAATTTAATACCAGATTCCCAATTACCACTCATTGGATCACCATGCCCTTGTATGTCATTTTGGCGACCAACAAAATTCCAGAAAAAATATCTCATATACATGAACCCTACTTGATACGAAAAGAAAAATCTCAAATTTTCTATAAAAGTAGGTTTGTAAATCACTTGACTTTCGCCACCTGTACTCACTCTGATGGGCACACCTTTGATTTTTCCCCATTCTTTATAAGCAGTTTCGTGATACGATTCTTGATTACTCCACATACGTGGAAAGAATGTAGTAAATCGTTTATCGTAAGCTGGTACAGCATTGTCCCTTTTATCAATAATCACATATTTTTTAGTTTGTTCATCTTTTTCGTAAACAGGACTTCTGTCTTTCCATTGATCTCGAGGAGCATAAGGTGCATTAAAATAAGGACCAAATAATAATGGTGTAGAACCATATTGCTCTCTATTGAGGTATGCTAGCAAAGCTGGAGCGGTTTTTGGAGCATTTTCATTTATAGGTGTATTAGCATTAGATCTAATAGGTAATATCAAGAATGTAGAATAACCAATTAACAAAAATGCTAATGATAGCCATATAGAATTAGCTATAATCAACTTATGTTTTTGTGTATACCATATCGCATAGCCAATACCACCGATAATAAGGATAAAGAAAAATATTGTCCCAGAATTAAAAGGCAAGCCTAAAGTATTAACAAAAAATATTTCAATTTTCCCTGCAAACCATACAACACCTGGTATTATAACCAAGAAGAGTAAACCTAAAATAGCAAAACCAACTAATAAAGCTATAATAGTTTTTTTAGTTGTAGGTTTATATTTTCTATAATAATAAATTAATGCTATAGCAGGAATTGCTAGTATATTTAGCAAGTGTACACCTATTGCAAGCCCTATTAAAAAAATAATGAAAATCAACCATTTAAATGAATGCGGATCGTCAGCATTTCTTTCCCATTTAGTAGCTGCCCAGAATGTGATAGCAGTGAAAAATGAAGATGTAGCATATACCTCACCTTCTACAGCATTAAACCAGAATGAATCTGTAAAAGTAAAAGCCAAAGCACCAACAAATCCAGCTCCCAAAACAGCGATAATATTATACAAATTGTAATTTTCATCATCTTTTATTAATATCTTTTTAGCAAAGAATGTAATAGTCCAGAATAAAAATAGAATAGTGAAAGCACTCATCAGGGCACTCATTACATTTACACACATTGCTACCTTAGTAACATCATTTGTAAATAATGTAAAAAATCGAGCTAATAATTGAAAAGTAGGAGCTCCAGGAGGATGCCCCACTTGCAGTTTGTATGAAGTAGCTATATATTCACCACAATCCCAAAAGCTAGTGGTAGGCTCGATAGTAGATAAATAGACAAATGCTGCAATGCCAAATACTATCCAACCAATTACATTGTTCCACAATGAATACTTTTTCATTATAATTATTTTTCTGCGAAGTTAAATATTTTTTAAAAATTAATAAATTTTTATATTTGCTATTATAAGTTTCAAAAATAATTAAATTTATCAGGGGATATTTTATACTAAATGTCAATTTCAGAAATTTTACTGAGACTTTTTATAATTTTCTAAGATATTATAAAATTTCTTTGCTAAATTTTCTCTGCTATATACTTCTTTTTGTGGATAGTCTATTATCAAGCTATTGCCATCATTATATTTTTTGTAAATATTTAATATAAAATCTTTGATACCCTGTAGGTCGTCCCAATCTATCATTTTAGCATATTGTGAGCTTCCTAAGATCATCGCAGCGTCGCCATCAGTTGGTCCTATGCCAAGGATAGGTCTACCAGCAGCTAAATATTCAAAAATTTTTCCAGTAATTATGCTTTTAGCAGATGAAGTTTTGTTTATTATTAATAATAAAATGGCGGCATCCAATTCATAATTTATTGATTCCTGATGAGAAACAGGTGGTAATATTTGTGTAATTTCTTGTAAATCATTTTTGTTAATTTCTTCTATTATACCAACATCGACATTGCCGATTAGTTCTATTTTACTAATATTACTAAATTCTTTATTTTGTTTTTTTATTTCACCTAAAGCTTTCCATAGATTACTTGGATTCCTGGTAGGAGATAAGACACCCAAATGTACAATATTAAATTTAGAAGGAGCTAAAGTTAAAACATCTTTTTCGAAAAATATTTTTTCATATCCATTTTCTATGACTTGTATATTAATATTACTGATAATTTTTTGTAATTTATTTGCTAAATCATTACCTATTGTAGTTATTATATCTGCATTCTTTAATACGTTAAATTCATATTTTTTAATTTTATTTAATGCCAATTGTGATGGTTTCAAAACCTCTATATAATCTATTTCAGACCATGGATCTCTAAAATCTGCTACCCAAATTATTTTTTTATCAAAATATTTTTTTAATTTAAGACCTATTAGATGAATACTATGTGGTGGACCTGTCGTTACTATTACATCTATGTTATTTTGTTCAATATATTTTTTTAAAAATTTATATGAAGGTTTTACCCAAAAGACTCTGGAATCTGGAATAAAAACATTGGCTCTAAACCATAACCCAATTTTTTGTATGAAAGATTTTTGGTTACTAGCAGTACTCATTCCTAATCCTATTTTATTCTTCTCACCTGCTGCCTTATTGTAAAAATGTGCAGGATCCCAAATATTCCTTTTGATGATTGTTAATTTTGGTGAAA
>JAHDSP010000321.1 GCA_018432645.1 Bacteroidales bacterium
ACCCCCATCATAATTTTTATGTATTTGAGGTTTAATATCTCTGCCACTCATATCTGGTGCTGTGTCTAAATGTGCGATAAAGCCTATAGCAGGTGCATCCACCGATTTAGTAGGTGGTATATAAGCATACAAATAGCCATTTTCATCTACTTCTACTTGAGATAATCCCATTTGTATTAATTCATTTTTTAAAATATTTGCTAATACTTTTTGCCCTTCTGTAGATGGGCAAGTATCAATATCTTCGTTACTTTGCGTATCTATTTTTATGTAACGAAGGAAGCGTTCTAATAATTTTTCTTTAATTTCCATAACTATTTTTTACAAAATAAAAAATAAAAAACAAGATATCCTATAAAAATGAAAAAATTAACTTTATTTAATTAGGTGTTTAATTAATAACCAAATTATTATTTACATCTATCTGTTATTGAGGACTTTACATAATCATGTATTATTTGTTTAAATTAAGTAATGATATATATTTAGAAATTTTATCATTTTTAAATTCTTTATTTATGAACATTTTTTAGAAATATTTTCTTAAATTTTAATTTTTAATCATTTTCTTTATAATCTATAATACAGAAAGTATTGACTGTAATTTATATAAATTAATATATCATTACTTTATTTAAACATTTATTTATGCCTTATATTAACATCTAAATTATTACTGGTTAATTCAATGTAATAATTATATTTCTTATTAATATAATTGATTTTTAAATAAATTTCTTCTTAATTTACTTTTCTTTGTCAACTACACAAAGAAAAGTCTCCGCTGGGGAAATGCGGATGTGCTAGAGATTACTAAGTATGGTAAAGGTATTCTTTTATAATACAAAATGTTAAAAAAGACTTTATTATCTAATCACCTATTTCAATAACTTTTTAATATAAAACAAGTTTTTTATTAATATAATTTTCTAAATCCTATTATTTCTCTAACATCGTTAATAGTCTCACGAGCACTGGTTTGAGCTTTGGCTTTTCCCATATCTATAACTTCATAAAGATATTTTTTATCTTCAAAAATATCTTTAATTTTTTCTCTAATTGGTGAGATGGCAGCTATCATATCCACAGCTAATTGATTTTTTAGTTCACTATATCTGATGGTAGCATCATTATATTTATCTTTGAAATATTGAAGGGTCTCAGGAGTAGATACTAGAGACATTATATTAAATAGGTTATTAATTTGTTCGCTGACAGGTTGATTTTTTTCTGTAGGTCCAGCATCTGTAACAGCACGCATAATTTTTTTTCTAATGATTTCATCATCATCAATCAAAAAAATTGTACTTATTGGATCTTCAGATTTTCCCATTTTGCCCTTACCATCTAGACTAGGTACTTTAATCAAATTGCCTGAATAATCAAAAGCTACTGGCAATGGGAAATAATCAACATTATAAATGCGATTAAAGCGAGCTGCAAAGTTACGTGTCATTTCTAAATGTTGCTCTTGATCTTTACCTACAGGTACTTTAGCTGCTTTGTGTATTAGAATATCAGAGGCCATAAGTGTAGGATAGGTTAATAGTCCAGCATTTACGTTCTCTGGTTGTTTACGAGCTTTTTCTTTGAAAGTAGTTACTCTCATCAGTTCTCCTAGATAGGCATTCATATTTAGAACTAGATAAAGCTCTATGACTTCAGGTACTTCACTTTGTAAATATAATGTTGCTTTTTGTGGATCGAGTCCACAAGCTAATAGCTCAGCTAGTAGATGTAAAGATAAATTTTGTAAATCTTTAGGATTGGGATTAGTAGTGAGGCTATGATAGTCTGCTACGAAAAAATAGCAATAATATTCATTTTGCATTTCTACGAAATTGCGTATAGCTCCGAAATAATTGCCAATATGCAAATATCCTGTTGGTCTAATGCCACTAACTACAATATTGTTATTCATAATCAGGTTCTTTTTTTATTATATCTTTTATATTTAATTGTATTATAGTGTTGTTACCTACCCAATCATTTTCTTCTATAGTATACAATATATCTATTGGTTTACCAGCAACAATATGTTCATAATATTCGATAGCATTATATGCGAAAGCTGGAAATCCAGGTCCAAATTTATAATTAGGTTGTGATAAAAAAAGTTTTAAATGATTATTAGCAATGATTTTTGTATACCCTCCAGCATCATAAACATTTTTTGAATAGAATATTGGTTGAGGATTTCCTGTGCCGAAAGGTTCTAAATCTTTTAATAAACGTACAAATTTTTTAGTAATATCATTGAAATCTATTTCTGCATCTACTTCTATTTCAGAAATAAGCATATTATCTGTAAGGGAATTTTCTGCTAAATTTACAAAGCGTTTTATAAATGCATCTAAATTTGCTTGTTTTAGAGATATTCCAGTAGCATAGGTATGTCCGCCCCAATTTTCTAATAAATCGCTACATTGATCTAGAGCTTCATAGAGATTAAAATTTTTAGTAGATCTAGCGCTACCACTGATGAGTTGATCATCTTCAGACCAGGTAAGGATAATTGTAGGGCGATGATATTGTTCTGTTAACCTAGCTGCTACTATACCGAGAACACCTTTTGGCCAGTTAGGATTGTATAAAATAGTTGCATAATTTGAAATATTATAGTGCTCCATCATTTCTAATGCTTCAGTAGTTGCTTTGAAATCGATATTTTTTCTCTCTTCGTTATAATTGTTTATTTGATATGCTAATTTTTCAGCTTTCTCAATATCTTTGCACACTAATAAATCTACACTATCTCGGCCATTTTGAATTCTACCTGCTGCATTCACTCTAGGAGCTACTAAAAAAACTATATCAGACAATATTATCTGTTTATTAAAAAAATGCTCTTTATGGTAAATATTATCTGGTTGTCTTTTAATGCCAGCAGATTTAAGTATAGCTTCAAGTCCTGGAATGGGTTTTTCATTAATATATTTTAATCCATATTTAGCTAATATTCTATTCTCATCTATTACTGGCACCATATCAGCTGCAATAGATAAGGCTAAAAGTTGAATAAGATCTGTATGTTCTGTTATTGCAATATTATAAGTTTTAGATAAAGCTTGTATTAGTTTAAACCCTACTCCACAGCCAGACAATTCTTTAAAAGGATAATCGCAATCTACTCGTTGTGGATTTAGTAAAGCAACTGCTCGTGGCAGCTCAGATGAAATTTTATGATGATCACAAATGATAATATCTAAATTTTTTGAATTTGCATAATCTACTGTTTCTACATCTTTAGTACCACAATCAGATGCTATCAATAGAGTATAATTATTCTCAATAGCAAAATCTATAGATTGTTTGCTAATACCAGATTTTTCTGAATAACGATCTGGTATGTAATAGTCTATATTGTTAGTAAACCTATTAAGGAATAAATATAAATTGGCTACAGATGTGATACCATCTACATCATAATCTCCGTAAAGTAAAATCTTTTCTTTGTCATTGATAGCTTTTTGAATTCTATAAACAGCTTTATCCATATCTTTCATCAGATACGGATCGTATAGATCATCTAAGCGAGGTTTTAGAAACCCCTGTGCCTCTTTAACATTGGTGATGCCACGCTGCACTAAAAGCTGTGCAGCTATTCTGCCTATTGATAATTGTTGATTTAAGTCTTTAATTATGCTATCATCACCTCTTGGCTTGAACCTCCATCTTTTAATTTGCATTTTATCATTTTACTTAATTGCAAATTTAATTTATTTTTTTCAATTCTCCTTATAAATTTTCTTCGATTTCGGTTTTTGTATTATTTTTTTTAAAATATGGAAGATAAAAAGCATAAGAAATAGAAAAAACGATAGTTAATAAAATATTTGGTAGCTCATCTGATAATGTAAGAAATAAGGGATTATTTAGTAAAATCCGTAATAAAATCAGTCCCCATTGTGCAATAAGATAAATGTAAAAACCTAAAATCTTATGTTGCCACATCATTAAGACTCCCCAAAAAGATAATGTAGATGAAATGATAAGTATAATATCAAAAAAAATATCTGGATAAATTTCTATAAAAGTAAAACCTGGAATTTGCAACCAAAATTCAGCTAATTTAGGTGAAATAAAAGTACATACTACAGAAATTATCCTTAATGTGGCTCCTAAACAAGAAAATAAGAATAATAGTCTTAAAAAACGTGGATGTTTCATTTAGTTTATGTATCTGTTTTGAAATTGAGAGGTAATAAATCATCTCTAGTTGTAAGCATTATTTGAGTAGTAGAATTGAGAAAATAAGCTCTTTTAAAAGTACGTTTGCTAGTAAATAAGCCTATGCCATTATCGATATTTGTAAAGACAGGTCTGGATTGAGATATAGAAGTACTAGATGAGCCATTTAATGCTATGTATGTAGCCATATTATCATCTCCAACAGTGATTATTAGCTCTATATTGCCAATGATTCTATTTATATTATTATCGATAGTTAGATGATTCGTTAGATTTTCAAAAAAACCCTGATTATAATAAGCAATTGCTAAATTTTCGCCACCTATTAATTTACTACTTTTCACTGAGCCTAATTTCCAATCTATATATTTATAAATTGTATCTGCTGGATTATTTATGTTTACTTCTTTATAATAAAATCTAAATAATATTTCATATAATCTTCCATTTTTAGCTGAGGTCCATTCTATACTACTTTTGTTATTTGTGTGAAAATCTAAATATGGTTGCCCAGAAAATGGTTTTGTGATACTTATATTACCTATTAAATCACATGATGATGTTATTAATTTATCATATTTCGGATTGTAAATTACTAATTCATATTTATAATTAGGATTTAGCCAAGTTGTATCATAATAATCTATACTAAATGGAGTAGGAATTGTAAATCTATAAACTGGCATATATCCACTATAAAAAGCATCTGAATTATACCACAAATGTACTGTATCACAAATATATTCTTTTACAAAATTATCATTGTGGTCATATTCCTTTACTCTGACATCTAATAAATAATTGTAATTGATGCTATCTGGTATGTGAGCTAATTGTGATGCATCACCATCTCCTAAAAAAGCTCTATTGATTCTGATATATTGAGTAGAGCTATTTAAATCTAAAATTGAATAAACAATAGGTATATCTTGCCACTCTTGAGTGAGATCTACATCTGTAGAGCAAGAGCTG
>JAHDSP010000543.1 GCA_018432645.1 Bacteroidales bacterium
CCTCGATGGTCTCTTTTACCTGTTAAAACAAAAAAATGCAGATGTAGTAGACTACCAAGGTCTCAAGGCACAAAGTGTATCTCCACAATGTCCCAAATGTGAAAGCATAAACATTATAAAAAATGGTCATCAACAAGGTCAACAGCTCTATCAATGTAAAGAATGTGGCAAGAACTTCCGAGTAACTACCGGTACCTTTGTTTACAATCTGCATAAAAAAGAATTAATGCTGGACTACATTCTATGCATGCTAGAAGGCAAAAGTTTACGCCAATGTGCTAAAGAAATAGGAATAGATTTAACGACAAGTTTCGAATGGAGACATAGGATATTGACAGCATTGAGGAGCTTCGATGATAATGTAAACTTTTTTGGGATAATGGAACTCGAAGAGTTGCTAATGAAATATTCAGAAAAAGGTAGAAGATATAAAACAAAAGAAGAATACTTGATAGCTCAGGAGAAAAAGAAGCACAATGTAGCAGTGCTAGCGATGAAAGACAGAAGTGGCAATATGCTATTCAATCTAATATGCTTTGATAAAATAAAGAAGGTGAAAATAGAAAAAATATTAAGGAATAAAGTATCTACAAGCAGCACGATATTGGGAGAAGATAGGAAAGAATTCAAGAAGTTTAGGTCAAAGAATTTAAAGAGTAAGGCAGTAAAACGTGAACTAGTAAAAGATCAGAATGATACATACAACATAAATACAGTGAGACAGCATACAGTAAAGTTTG
This sequence comes from Bacteroidales bacterium, assembly GCA_018432645.1. Lineage (GTDB taxonomy): Bacteria > Bacteroidota > Bacteroidia > Bacteroidales > DTU049 > DTU049. Next base: position 741 of record JAHDSP010000543.1, read on the forward strand.
CGAAGTGGATAGATAAGAAGTTTAGAGGTGTAGCTACTAAATACCTGCAAAGTTATATAATGTGGTATATAGTGAAGCACAAGTATTTACTTAATAAATTGATAGAGGATGTAGGGAGGATGTTAAATTTAGCTGCGTCTGATAGGCGGGCATGGTACGAATATATCAAGCTTAGAAATAAACCAATAGAAAACCTAACATAAAAATATTTCTTCTCTTTCAATTTCCCATTTTCCTATTTTTATTTATTTTTGTAAAAAATAATTTCTCTATGAAAGGAATAATTTTAGCTGGTGGCTCCGGTACTAGACTTTATCCTATTACTCTTGCTATTAGTAAGCAGCTCTTGCCTGTTTATGATAAGCCTATGATTTATTATCCTTTGTCTACTCTAATGATGGCTGGCATTAGAGATATTTTAATAATTTCTACCCCTCAGGATTTGCCTAATTTCCAAAAATTATTAAAGGATGGTTCTCAATGGGGCTGCTCATTATCTTATGCAGAGCAGCTTGTTCCTAATGGATTAGCTCAAGCTTTTGTAATTGGTGAGTCTTTTATAGCTGATGATAAGGTTTGTTTAATACTCGGTGATAATCTCTTTTTTGCTAATGGTTTTGCTAAGTTATTACAAAATTGTAATGATCCTGATGGAGCTATTATTTTTGCTTATCATGTTTCAGATCCTCAACGTTATGGTATTGTAGAGTTTGATGATAATTTTAATGCAATCTCTATTGAGGAGAAACCCATGACGCCAAAATCTAATTTCGCTATTCCTGGTTTATATTTTTATGATAATAATGTTATTAATATTGCAAAATCTTTGAAACCCAGTGCTAGAGGAGAATATGAAATTACTGATGTTAATAAAGAATATTTAAAACTTAATAAATTAAAAGTTAAAGTTTTATCTAGGGGTACTGCTTGGTTAGATACTGGCACTTTTGAGAGCTTATTGCAAGCGTCGCAATTTGTTCAGGTAATCGAACAAAGGCAAAGTCTGAAAATTGGTTGTATCGAAGAGGTGGCTTATAGGATGGGATTTATTAATGAAATTCAATTAAAAAATTTGGCTGTTCCTCTTTTAAATAGTGGTTATGGCAAGTATTTGTTATCTATTTTAGATAATTAGTTTAAATTAAAATTTTTAAATATCATGATACATATTTTAGTAACTGGTGGTGCAGGATTTATTGGTAGTTCTTTGGTAGAAAAATTACTTAGTAATCCAGATTTTTTTGTAATTGCCGTAGATAATTTATCCACAGGTTCTTTAGAAAAATTACCTAAAAAAAATCTTGATAGATTTAGATTCATTAAATTAGATGTAAATGATTATGATGATATTAGTGCAGTTTTTTTTAGTTATCCTATTGATTATGTCTTTCATTATGCTGCCGTAGTAGGTGTGCAACGTACTTTAGAGCAACCTTTTAATGTTTTAAAAGATATTTATGGGACAGAAAACATTTGTCAATTATCTAAAAACACTAAAGTAAAACGTGTTTTTTATAGTTCTAGCTCTGAGGTCTATGGTGAGTCAGTAGATTTCCCACAAAATGAAGATACTACACCTCTTAATGCTCGACTTCCCTATGCAGCTGTTAAAAATTTAAGTGAAATTTATCTTAAAACATTTAATCAAGAGTTTAGTTTGCAATATTCAATATTTCGTTTTTTTAATACTTATGGTCATAAGCAAAATCCTGATTTTGTAATCAGTAAATTTATCAGACAGGCTTTCAAAGAAAAGAAAATTACTATTTATGGTGATGGCTCTCAAACTCGTACTTTTTGTTATATAAATGATAATGTAGATGCGACTTATAATCATCTATTGCAATGCATAGAAAATCCCAATTTAGAACCTAAAATATTTAATATTGGTAATAATAATGAAACTACTATTATAGAATTGGCTAATTTAATTAATAAAATCACGAATACTAATGCTGAATTGGTATTTTTACCTGCTCTCAAAGAAGGAGATATGAAAAGACGTTTGCCAGACATTACTAAAATGAAGCTATTACTTAATAGACCTATGACTTCTCTAGAAGATGGAATTAAAGAAATCCTAAAGGATACTAAATTTATTCTTTAGAATTATTTTTTTGTAAATATTTTAATTAATTTTGTAAAAAAATATACGTTATGAATGATGTAAATAATCAAAACATGGATAGTGCTAATACACAAAAGTCTAGTAATAAAAAAACTGGTTATATTATCATCATTATTTTGCTATTAATCACAAATGGTATTTTCATTTATCTTTATTTCAGCTCTCACAATAGATTTGAAACAGCTATTGTAGAAAATCAAAAGAATATGCAAATGTCTTTAGAGCTTAAAAATGAATTGGATAGCATAATGAAAGAATATAACAATATTAAAGAAGAATATGGATCTTTGAATATTAAATTAATTAATCAAGACAGCATAATACAACAGCAAGCTAAAGAAATTGAAAAATTAATAGCATCACAAGCTGACTATAATCGTGTAAAAAGGCAACTCGATAGATTGAGAAATATTACTCAAAGCTATGTTAAGCAAATAGATAGCTTATATAGAGTTAATCAAGTTTTAACAGCAGAAAATGTAAAACTCAAAGAAGATCTTACAACTGAAATATCTAAATCTACACAATTAGCTACTATTAGTGATTCATTAACTAAAACTATTAATGATGCTACTTATATGGTAGCCTATAATGTAACTCCTATTGCCTATAAAACGCGAGGCGATAAAGATATTCCTACTGATAAAGCAAAGCGTACTGATAAATTTAATATTTGCTTCATTGTAGGTGAAAATAAATTAGTACCTCCAGGCGATTATACTTTATACATTCGCATTGCTAGACCAGATGGACTTATTTTAACTCAAGGTGGCTATAGCTTTGATTATCAAGGTAAAACACTTCAATATTCTGATAAGACTACTATTAAATACAACGGAAAATCTCAAAAAATATGTCTTGATTATGCAAGAGATAATCTGAACCTTATCCCTGGAATATATTATTTTTCTGTTTTTACAAATGATTATGTATTAGGTGAGGGAAGTTTGAAATTAGAATAATAATTCTTATTGTCTCATTATCTCATAATGAATAGTTTTATTGATTCTTTTTTTCAACTATTTTATCCTAATTATTGTTTAGCGTGTAATAAACCTATTTTTAATGATAAAAATATTTTATGTGAAGAATGTTATTCACAATTAGGTTTTACTTATTTCGCTAGCTATATTAGTAATCCACTTTATGATAAATTTATTGGACAAGCAAATATCGAATATGCATTTGCATTATGCTATTTCTACAGAGGCGGCATTCTACAACATTGTTTGCATGCGCTTAAATATAAGAATCGTAAAGATGTAGGTATTTATTTTGGCAAATTGATTGGAAATGAACTGATAAATATTAATCCACACATTGATGTCATTATCCCTATTCCATTACATCCTAAAAAAGAAAAAATTAGAGGTTATAATCAATCAGAAATGATTGCTAAAGGTATTAGCCAGGTTTTAAATGTTCCTATTAATACTAATGACGTTTTGAGAACTAAATTTACTGAAACTCAAACTAAAAAATCTAAATGGGAGAGATATGATAATCTGAATGGTGTCTTTGCTATTAAAAATACTCATAAATTTGCTAATAAACATTTATTAATTGTTGATGATGTTATTACTACTGGAGCTACTACTGTATCATTAATAGAATTATTCAAAAATATTCCAAACGTTAAAATTAGTGTAGCTTGTATTGGTACACCAGATAAAATTTAAAACATTTAATATTTTGTAATTTTACCTTTTTATTTTATAAAATGAAAGGAATTATCACTAAAAGTACAGGTAGTTGGTATTATGTCAAAATAGATAACTCTTCAGAAATAATACCTTGCAGAGTAAGAGGTAAATTTAGACTTCAAAATTATAATACTACTAATCCAGTAGCAGTAGGGGACTATGTAGAAATATTTGTAGAAGGAAATAAAAAAGAAAAAACTGGCATAATTACTAATATTTATGATAGAAAAAATGCAATTTTAAGAAGGGCAACTAAATCTGGTGCTACCTATCAAATAATAGCTACAAACTTAGATGGAGCTTTGCTAATGATAACTCCACATCATCCATACACTCCTATGGGATTTGTTGATAGATTTATTGTGCTCGCAGAAGCATACAACGTTGATGTTAATTTAATATTTCATAAATGTGATTTATATAATGAAAATGATGAATATTTTAATACACTTTATAATATTTACAACCAGATAGGATATAAAATTTTTTTGACATCTATAATAACAAATAATGGCATCGAGGAATTAAAAAATTATATAAAAGACAAAACATTTTTATTAGCTGGGCAAAGTGGTGTAGGAAAGTCTTCATTAATAAATAAATTAGATAGCTCTATACAAATAAAAACTCAAGAACTTTCTGACAAATATAAAAAAGGAAGGCATACAACTACTTTCGCTGAGATGCATTTTTTGTGCAATGGTGGAGATATCATAGATACGCCAGGTATCAAAGAATTTGGAATACCAAAGTTCGAAAAATGGGAACTAGGGCACTGGTTCAGAGAATTCAAACCTTTCATCTCTAAATGTAAGTACAATAATTGTACTCATGTTAATGAGCCAGAATGTGCTGTAATATCAGCTGTAGAAAGTGGAGCAATTAATCCTTTGCGTTATAAAAATTACCTCAATATTCTGTTAGAAGATTTGAATTAATATATCTTTTTCTATATTTCATTTTTTTAATAATATTGCAAATTATTTTTTATACAAAAACATCAAATTATTAAATTTATTTCTAATGGAATACGAAAATAATCCTAAAAGCATCAAATATCATGTTAAAAAATATTTAATAAGTAATAAAGATTATTATAAAGGAAAAGAAGTATTAGATTTCCCTGCTGGTAATGGAATAACATCACGTATTTTAAAAGAAATAGGAGCTAATCCGATACCTATGGATCTTTTCCCAGAATATTTCGAAATACAAGGTATCGCATGCCAAAGAGTAAATATAAAAGATGGTTTGCCTTTAAATGATAAATCTGTTGATGCTATTATTTGCCAGAAATGAATATAGTTATATATAAAACATTTAAAGTGATAAAGAAAATTAGTTTTTTAAATGTTTAAATTAAATAATGATATATAAAATTTAATAAAATACAATTAATACATGATAAATTAAAGCTTATAGAGAGAATAAATAGAAATTTGAATTTTAATAAATATTTCTATCAAATATTTATTGATAAAGATATAAATCAATATAAATTAACTAATAAAATATCATTATTTAATTTAAACAATTATTAAATGGTTTTGTAAAACATTTAATAATAGATAGATAGCGAATATTTTTAAAGTTTTCATAAATTTATTCTTTGATTGACCAATGCAATTTTTCAAGAGATACTATCTCCTCATAGTAAATTTATTATAAAAATTAAATTAAACTATTATGAAATATATAGTTGTTACTTAAATGCATAATTCTATAATTTTTTTTAAATTTTTACTTTATTTTTTTATAATTTTACAAATTATTCTTGATATATTTAAAAAATATGGGAAAATGTATTTTTATCCTTTCGTTCTTAATAATTTTTATTAATAATTTAATAAGTCAAAATATAGATAAAATACAATTAGAAAATGGCAAATACATATTGCGTTTATCAGATTCCATTTATCCTTATAATAATTTTACAAATCTAAACAATCAAAATATACTAATATTTAAAGATGAAAATAAAACTATTTTTATAAATAATGATATTAAAGAAATAGACATAAATAATGGAGCTAAAGTTAAAATCATAGACACTTTAAAAGCTGATAGTTTATATATAAACATAGATAATGCTTCATACTGCGAAATGTTAATATTTTGTAATAAATTGGAAATAAACATTAATAATGCTAGTAATCTGATAATTAAAGGGTTGGTAAAAGATCTAAAAATTACTGCTAATGAATCTAGCTTTATAAATGCCACAGATATGTCAGTATGGAATGTAATTGCTACCACTGATAAAGCTGCTAAAATAAATATAAAAGCGGTTAATCAATTACATTTATTTGCAAAAGGTACTAGCATAATAAATTATTTTGGTACACCCAAAAATATAAATATACAAAAATCTGCTGCATCAGATGTAATCTCGTCAAAAAAGAAAACTGATATAAAGAATGATTCATTGAAATTAGTTAAAAATTTTTCAATAATAAACGATCAGACATTGAATGATACAGTAAATAATAAAATAGCTAAGTCTGAAACAACAAAAGTGCAAGATGAAGATATAGTAATGTTTGATATTAATTACTATAATAAAAAATCAAAAGATAAAAAAGAAAAATTTAGAGGAAGCTGGCTATCATTAGGCGTTTTATATACAAACTATGGTCAGACGCCATTATCATTTTCTTTACCTAATAAATATAATGATTTATCAATAATTTTTGATGAATCTATAGGTTTTCAATTTAATTTTTTACAAATTTCACTTTCATTATCTAAAAAAAGTAATTGGGGATTAGTAACTGGATTAGGCCTGCAATGGGTCAATTACATATTAGAAAAAACTGGACATGTAGTAGAATATGATGATGGTATACATATAGAGCCAAATGATAACATTATCATTGATGTAAACATTGAGCAAACTAAATTATCTGCTTTTTATTTAGAAATTCCGCTGCTATTAGAATTAAAAACCCAATCTAAACCCAAAATGGATGTGAGCTTTGGACTAGTATATGGTTTTCAATTGTTTAATTATTATAAATTGAAATTAACTAGCGAAATTATTAATGACAAAGGATATAATTTATCGAGTTTCAATAAATCTAAGACTGGATTAATATTCAAAATTAATATCAATCATATAGGATGCATGATACAATATAATTTTAGTAATCTTTTTAAACCAAACAAGGGGCCAGTTGTTAATCCAGTAGAAATAGGATTAATATTTAGCATATAATTATCTCTATAAAAAAATCTGCCTTTTAGACATATAAAATTTTTTTGCACAAATTTTGATATAAAAAAGAATTAAAAAGCAAATCATTTATTAAAATATGGAATACAAAGATTATTATAAAATATTGGGGGTTTCTAAAAATAGTAGCGAAGAAGAGATTAAAAAAGCATATAAAAAACTAGCATTGCAATATCATCCAGACAAAAATCCTGGTAATAAAGAAGCTGAGGAAAAATTTAAAGAAATTAATGAAGCATATGAAGTTTTAGGTGATCCTGAAAAACGTAAAAAATATGATGAATTAGGTGCCAATTGGGATAAATATAAAAATTTCGACTATAGCAATTATCAACAAGGACAAGGTGGATATCAATATAGTACTTTTGATCTAGGAGATATTTTTGGACAAGGTGGCAGTAGCCCATTTTCAGACTTTTTTGAAATGTTTTTCGGTTCAGGTTTTAATTTTGATAATATATATACCCAAGGTAGCAATAGGCAAAGCAGTAGAACTACCCATAATAGAACACAAAATAGACCAACTGAATATAAAACTGATCTCAATATTTCACTCGAAGAAGCATATCATGGAACAAAAAAAATATTAAATATAAATAATAAGCAAATACGAGTACCAATAAAACCTGGCATTAGGGAAGGGCAAATATTAAGAATCAAAAGAGAATCACATAATATACCTAATGTAAACGGTGATTTATTAATAAATGTCCACATATCAAAGCACCCTAAATTTGAAAGACGAGTCGATGACCTTTATACAGAAATCGAAATGGATCTATTCTCAGCATTGCTAGGTGGTGATATAATAGTCAATACTTTAGATAAACCTGTTAAAGTGAAATTAAAAGAATGTACACAACCCGATGAAATATTAAGAGTAAAAGACAAAGGGATGCCTAACTACGAGAATCCTAATAAGCATGGGGATCTGTTTATAAAAATAAAAGTTAAATTTCCTAAGAAACTAAATAACGAACAGAAAAAATTGATAAAAAAGTTGAAAGAAAGTATGAAATAGAGGGGAAGATAGGGGTAATTGTAAATTATTCATATTTTTATGTTTAAAATAAGTAATGATATTAATATCATATAAAAATTATTATGTATATTTGCCAAAAAATCAGTATTTATGAAGACTTTAGTTGAAAATATTAATGAACATCTGGCTATGAGTAAGGAAGACTCTAAAGCCTTCTTCGATAATCTTTACGATTTCCTGTTAGAGAACGAAGCAGACGCAATAGATTACCAAGGACTAAAAATTCAAAGTACTCCTCCACTATGTCCAAATTGTCGTAGCAACGATATTGTAAAAAATGGCAAACAAAATGGTATGCAAAATTATCGTTGCAAACATTGTGGCAGACAATTTAGAATTACTA
>JAHDSP010000277.1 GCA_018432645.1 Bacteroidales bacterium
AGAAACCATAATTTATGAAAGAATCTTTGCTAGCGATATCTAATTTCAGCTCTAGAAGGCTTTTATCAGTAGTAGGTGGCAGAGTATTTGGCATATCTATAAATGAAGTGACACCTCCATAGAGAGCTGCTAATGACTCTGAATAAATGCTAGCTTTATCATTATAGCCTGGCTCACGAAAATGCACATGCGTATCAATAATCCCTGGAATTAAATAATTACCATCGCCATCAATTTGTTGATAATTTGTTGGTGTTTTACTGGTAATATTAAAATTTATTTTTTCAATAATTCCTTTAGAAATGAATACTTCGCCCCAAGATATTTGACCTTCATTAATAATATGGACATTTATAATATGATAATTGTCCATTATGATTTTACAATTTTTTTTGTATTATGAAAACGTAGTTGCAGGACACCCCACATAGCCTCAAAAACAATTTTTTTATTCATTTTAGATTGCCCTTTTAGACGCTCAGAAAATACTATTGGTATTTCTTTGATTTTAAATCCAAGCTTATATGCATAATATTTCATTTCTATCTGAAAAGCATATCCTACAAATGATATTTTATCTAAATTAATATAAGATAAAAAATTAGCTCTATAGCATACAAAACCAGCCGTAGAATCTTTAATAGGCATGCCAGTGATTAAATTTACATACTTAGAAGCGAAATAAGATAAAAGTACTCGAGATAGTGGCCAATTCATCACTGTAATACCTGAAATATAGCGAGAGCCAATAGATAAATCATAGTCTTCGTCTCTACAAGTAGCTAATAGTCTAACTAAATCGGCAGGATTATGAGAAAAATCAGCATCCATTTCTAGAATATAATCGTAACCTTGCTCTAGAGCCCATTTGAAACCTGCTATGTATGCTTTACCTAATCCTTCTTTTTGCTCTCTTAATAATAAATGTAATGAATCTGGATATTGCGGAATCATTTTTTTTACAATATCAGCTGTGCCATCAGGTGAATTATCATCTACCACTAAAATATCAAAAGCTTCTGGTAATGAAAATACAGTTTTAATAATAAGCTCTATATTTTCTATTTCGTTGTATGTCGGTATAATTACTAAAGCTTGACTATGCACAAATAATATTTTATGCAAAAGTAAATATTTTTTTGTTTTAATAAAATAATTATTTTTAATTTTTAATAAAAATTTTAATGAGATAGTTTATTGGGTTCTATAATGTTTATTGTAAGTAAATTATTTTACCACAAAGGGCACAAAGATATTACACAATGTTCACAAAGTGACATTTTTATATGTTTTAATTCTATGATTCTTTGTGTTCTTTGTGCCTTCTTTGAGAACTTTGTGGTTAATATTTAACTGTACAAAAATAAATAAAATTTATTTTTATAAAATTACTCCTTTTTAATTTCTATTCATATAAAACATTATAGAACCCCAAATCAAAGTAAATCCAATATTTATTTATTAAAAAAATCTATAAACTTTTTATCAAAATATTATATTTTAGAACAAAATTATTATTTTATTCAAAATATGTTTTGTTCTAATTTTTTAATTAAATAAACTATAAATTTGCAATTATAATAGTGTTTGCTTTATTTTAATTACATTAATTTTTTATATTTTTTAATAATTATTAAAAAATATTTTTTCAATTTAGAATAATTATATAATTTTGTTCAAAAAAATTTATGCGCATAAATGTATTTATCCTATTGATATTATTATCAATGTACTTGTCTGCTCAAGAAGTATTAAGTTTAGAGCAATGTAAACAAATTGCTTTAAAACAAAATATAAATTTACAAATTGATAGTGCAAATATTAATATGGCTATATATAATAAGAGAGCTACTTTTGCTAATTTTTTCCCTGATATAAATTTTTCAGGTACATATTTACGTTTTAACAATCAATTTCAATTGTTCGAAAATGATTTATTTTTACCCGTAGTGCCTTATCAAGCAATTAATTTTTCGACAATGCAATTGGATCCTAGCAGTTTCACAAACCCTTTAATTAGTTTATTAACTTTTGCAATAGATCCTAGTACACTAAAGCCACTCACTGATGCAGAAGGTAATCCTATTTTTAGAAATTATGCCATGTTACCTGCAGATCAGGCTAAATTCGGCGTTAAAGATAATTATATTTTTAATTTCTCTCTAGTACAACCTATTTTTGCTGGTGGCAAGATTTATTACGCTAATAAAATGACTTCTAATGCTGTGATGATGGCAAAATATCAAACAGATGTAGATAAGCAATCTCTTCTGTATGAAATAGAGGATTTGTATTATAAACTATGGATAACTGAAAAAAAATATAAACTTGCTTTAAATTATTTGGACTTATTGAAACAATTAGAAAATGATGTAAAAAATTATATTGAAGAAGGCATGGCTACTAATAATCAACTTTTAATGATACAAACAAAAATTAATGAAGCAGAGGTTAATGTTTTTAAAGCATTAAATGGACTGAATTTGCAAAAGCAATTATTAAATCAAAAAATGGGTAGAGAAATTAACATTGATTTTACACCTCAGGATACATTAATACTTAATCAAGAAGTTTTACAATTATTCCTGAATAGTGAAAATGATATAAATAATAGACCAGAAATTAAATTATTAGAACAAAATGTAGAATTTAATAAAAACATGATGAGAGTAACTCAAGCTGATATGTTACCACAAATAGCTTTCACTACTAATTATTTTTTCGTAAATCCTAATCCTTATAATGGTTTAGCAAAAGAATTTGGAGACGATTATACTTTAGGAGTTACCATTAGAGTGCCTATATTTCATGCTTTAGAAAAATATAATAAACGTCAAGCTGCTCTAGTTCAATATAAAATTGCACAAATGAAAATGGACGAAGCTAAAAATCTAATTTCTATAGATGCTAATTATTCTACTAATCAACTAAAAGAACAATTAATGCAGTTAAAATTTACTGAAAAAAATGTTGATTTAGCTACAGAAAATCTAAGATTACAAACCAATCTATATCATGAAGGGGTTATTAAATTAGCAGATCTAATGGAAGCTCAGACTATGTGGCTGGAGGCTAAAACATCTTATTATGAAGCCTATGCTGAGGTTCTTGCCTTTTATGCTAAATTGAGAAAAGCTTATGGAATTTTAGAATAATTAAATTTTTAAAAAATATGAAAAAAACAATTGTATTTATAACAATCTTTTCTAGTCTTTTACTCACTAGTTGTAGTAATAAAGATAAAACTAACAATACCTCTGAAAACGATACAATATCAAAAGTAGAGGTTTTCATAGTAAGTAAACAAAACATTCCAAATACTTTGGTGTTTTTGGGTAAATTTATTCCGTTTAAAGAAGCAACTCTTGGCACTACTATACCAGGTAAAATAGAAAAGATTTTTGTGGATGAAGGTTCTGCTGTTAAACAAGGTCAAATTCTTGTACAAATGTCTTCAGAAATGCTTTTACAGTCTCAAGCTGAATATGAAGCTCTGAAAAAAGATTATCAAAGAGTCAAAAATTTAGCTGAAAAACAATCTGTTAGCCAGCAAGACTTTGATCACATTAAAGCTCAATATGAAGCTGCTGAGGCTAGATATAATCTTTTAAA
>JAHDSP010000518.1 GCA_018432645.1 Bacteroidales bacterium
CTGAAGGACGAATATAATTGGACGTATGGTAATAAGCCCTTATGTTGCTTTTTTTGAGATAGTACCTCTTTCTATACTACTTTTCTATCTAACTACCACTTTGATTAACCACGACCTTTAGGTCGTGGACTTAATAAATATGTTTATCGGGCTTTAGCCCTGATAATTTTTTATGAATCTGACCTAAAGGTCGGAGTTAATGTTATTAGTTTTGTGATATGCTATGAATGGTCATAAACTTTTTGATTAATCATAAAAATCTCAATAATCATCCTAAACTACTCAACTTATCAACTTCTAAACTCATCAACTTATCAACTTATCAACCTTAATTTTTATTTGTGTGCATTTGTGGATTAATAACAACAATAGGATAGTTAAATATTAATCTAAATAATTTACCCAAAATAAACGTTATAGAAGCTAATAAAAATTAATAAAAAGATAATTAATGGTAAATTATTAAAAAATTAAATAATTTTTTTATTTAAAAATAATTATGTAATTTTGTAAACGCAAACCCCTAAAACATAAAAATATGAGGAGATTATTAAATTTCATTTTAGCTATCCTAATTTCAGGTATAGCTTTTGGGCAGATACAACCCATCAAAGTCTCAAAGGATTTCAATGAATCCAAGGAATCGAAGACAAGTATCACACAATCAAAGGCTCAAATGGGCAGAGTGCAAAGAGATAATAATGCTATCCACTTTGCTAATCCTAATAAAGCTATCTCAGGTACTTTTTCACTTTCCCCTACAAATTATATCCCAGGACAAACCATGATTTTGAATTTCAATATTACTTTTTCTTCACCAGATTATGAATATTGTGATGGTATCAGTATTACATTCCCTACTGGCATGACACCACAAGAGACTAATACTAGTACTGCTATTGGTGGAGCTGCTCTTGCAACCCCTATATCAGGTAATACTGTTGTGTGGGGACAAGTATCAACACCTTCAGGATGGGGATCTATAACACCAGGTTCATATGATTTCCAAGTGGCAGTAGCAATAGATGCAGGTCTAACTGGGCAACAATCTATTGTTTGCTATGCTATGGGAGATGGATATGGTGCCACCCCACATGCTATCAATCA
>JAHDSP010000008.1 GCA_018432645.1 Bacteroidales bacterium
AATATTTTTTAAATACTAGAATATTAGAATCCTACATATGTAAAATTAATTTCTCTAGGATTAATAGTCATTACAGGTATTTGATATTCATTAAATAGGACGATTTCGTCATCTGGTTTCAACATAAAGTTAAACATATTCACATGGTCAGGATCAGTCATTATAAGTATCAAATCTGCATCTATATTGTGAGCATATTCTATAACTTGATCGGGAAATTTTTTCGAGCTTTCATCTTCATTTTCTTTATAATCTACAATATATTTCACATCATTAGCTTTGAAAAGTTGCTCTACTTTAGACAGAATAGTTCGTATTTTAACAGGATAAATAGGATCTATTTTGTCTGAACGTACTTTCAGATGTATAGTGGCATCAAATAATTTGCTCACATAAATTGCCCATTTAATTTTTTGTCTAGATTCCAATGTATCATCGAGAGGTGTTACAATGTTTTTATAGGGACGATAGAATTTGTTCTGAACAACAATGAAAGGGATTTTACTACTAGTAATTACTCTACGTGCATAACTGCCAAAAAAGTTTTGAATACCTTTACGACCGTGCGTGCCCATAACTACTAAAAATGCATTATGTTCTTCACTAGCTTCAGCTATATCTGTAAATATGCTACCTTCTCTAGCTTCGTACTGAAATGGAATACCATATTGTGCTGATAACTTATCAGCTTTTTCTTGTAATTTTTCATTTACAAGCTCATTAGTAACCTTATAAACATTTAATAACTCACGCGTATCTTTGTTTATAATATGCAATAATACAACTGGAAGCTCTAAATCTTTAGCTATATGGGCTGCATGATCTACAGCATAATGTGCTACTTCTGTGAAGTCAAATGGAACTAATATAACACTCATATTTTTTTATTTTAATTGTTTTTCTTTTTAATTAGACTTGTAATTTTTCTAAAAGTTTACTAACCATATCCAAATTATCCAATTTTTTTTCATTTCTCAAATTATACGCAGATCTAGTAAAATAGTTATGTTTTTTCAAAAAATCTATCTCTAGTTCATACCAATCTTCTATACAATAATGAATACCATATTCATCTAATTCTTTTCTTAGATTTGATGCCTTAAAGAAATAATCATCTCTGCCTAAATAATCTAAATCTGAGTCACACAATACAGCACTCACTCTATCAAAAGGATGTTGAGGCATCTGAGTAGTTCTGATCACTTCATTAATATAAACTACTGATTCTTTATCATATCCATATTTAGGTAAAACAAGGTTTGCTATAGCTGCAGACGCATCTTCATTTTTTGTATATCTTATTAAATAACCAGCATCATGAAAAACTGCCGCAGTGAATAAATATATTTTATCAATTTCTGAAAAACCTTCTATCTCACTATACATCTCTGCTGATGATAAAACATCCAATGTGTGATCTATACCATGATAATATAGATTCTTTGGCAACCCTTTAGCTAATCTATTTAGCAAATATTGTTTTACACCTTCATAATTCATTTGATTGGACTACAAAAATTACTTATTGCAAAGATAATAAAAAAATCATTCATAATAAATATTATAAATTTGCATTTTAAAATAAATTTGTGACAAAATCATTTCCCAATAATCCTAATAGTATAATGGTAAAAATAGGCTCTTTCTTTTTTCATATTCGCAACTATTTATTCCCATTTTTTTATTTAATCTTTTTTGTGCCATCTCCGAGAATTTTTAATTCCTTTTATACTCCATTGATTTTAGGTTTGCTAATATTATTTTGTGGACTATTAATAAGACAGTTAACCATTGGCTTTGTAAATATAAATATAGCTGGTAAAAACAGACAAGTACATGCTGAAGTTTTACATACTGATGGTTTGTTTTCACACTGTCGTAATCCACTTTATTTAGGAAATGTTATCGAAATTTTAGGCTTAGCTATTTTATCTAACTCATTGATTTTTTTAGTAATCATGTTTCCTTTTTTTGTATTTATTTATCAATCAATAATAATCGCTGAAGAAGATTTCTTATATAAAAAATTTGGACAAGAATATTTAGAATATAAAAAACGTGTACCTAGGTGGCTGCCTAATCTTAAAGGCATTAGAAGAACATTTCAATCAATGAATTTTAATTTTCAAAGAGTATTATTAAAAGAATATACAACTACATTTATAGCATTGCTCGCTGCTACTCTACTTATTATTAAATTATACTATTATTTTTATTCAAGCACATTTATAAGTAGTTTACCATATTTTATAATTTTAATTGCATTATTAATTATTACATATTTTATAATTAGATATTTGAAAAAATCTCATAAACTAACAAGTTAAATAAAAATTATATGCAAAATTTTTTTAACGAATAGGGTTAAATATATTAATTTTGCAAAAAAAACATGAAAAAGGTAAATTTATTACTAATTTCCGTAATATTCATTTTATTAAGTAGTTGCAATACAATGCATCTAAATCAGAAATATACCTATCTAAATAAAGTGCCAGTGAATTCTCAAGTAAAAAACTTTTACACAGATGAACAAAGTCCAACTAAAATCACAAATCATAAATTATCTTTTGAAAAAATTAATGATAATCTAGCAACTAAACAAGAAATGTCTAGCCAAAATGCAGGAAATACAACGAATAAATTATTTACTAAAAGGCAAGTAAATTTCAATAAAATCTTTAATTCTCTTAACCCATTTACACCTATAGAAGCAAACCATTTTAAACAGCAATTAAACACAGTGGATAGTGTATCTACAATAGATACTAACATATTAGCAAAAGTGCTTATAGGATTATTAATATTGTCATTAATCTTAATTATTTTAGATCTAATATTACCAGGAGAGGTATTTTCTATAATCTCTACAATAATTTTAATATTAATTTTAATCTACGGAATTTATTTTCTATTTCAATTATTATAATTAACTTAACAAAAATTCGTTAATACAAAAACGAAATCATGGATCAAGTGAAAATATTGTGGGTAGATGATGAGATAGATTATCTAAAACCACATATTAAATTTTTAGAAAATAAAGGATATATAGTATATACAGCGACTAATAGCTCTGATGCTATAGATATGTTAAAAAAAGAGGACTTTGACATATTATTTTTAGATGAGAATATGCCAGGAATGGGAGGTCTGGCCATGCTAGAGCACACACGTAATCTAAACATATCAATACCAGTTGTTATGATTACTAAACATCAAGAAGAGCATTTGATGGAGGAAGCACTGGCTAATAGGATAACAGATTTTTTAATTAAACCAGTTAATCCGTCTCAAATACTTTTAACATTAAAAAAAGTATTAAACGAAAAAGATATTCTAAAAAAGAAAATTATTGATGATTTTCAAAAAGATTATCGGCAAATAATAAACGATCTATCTCCATCAATGTCAATAGAAGAGTGGAAAAATATCTATAAAAAAATCGTAGATTATGAAGTAAAATTTCAATCATTAGATGAATCTATCTTTAATGATACTATCATAGCATTAAAAGAAGAAGCTAATGATATCTTTGCGAAATATTTTATTCAAAATTATCCAAACTGGTTAAAAGATTCTGAAAGTCAAAACATTACACTTTCACATAATTTATTAAAACAATATTTGTTTCCATATTTAAATGAACAATCACATGTTTTATTTATTTTGATAGATAACCTGCGTTATGATCAATGGGTAATGTTTAAACCTGTTTTTGAAGAATATTTTCAGATTTTAAATGAAGATTTATATTGTAGCATTTTGCCTACTACAACTGAATATGCACGTAATAGTTTATTTAGCGGATTATTACCTAATGGAATCGCACAGCTCTATCCTAATTTACTAGAAGGAGATGAAGATATTAGCTCAAAAAATCAATTCGAAGATGAATTATTTCTCAATTATTTAAAAAGATATGGTAAAAATTTAAAAGTTAATTTTTTTAAAGTTCTCCATCCCCCAATGGCTCAAAGATACATTAAGTCAATAAATGAATTAAAAGATAATAATGTAAATGTATTAGTATATAATTTTATAGATACTTTTGCACATGCTAAAACAGAGGTAGAACTTGTCAAAGAATTAGCAAAAGATGAAATATCTTATAGAGCTGTTACATACAATTGGTTTATCCATAGTATATTAATGGATGTAATCAGATGGGCTGCTGAAAATAATTTTTCTATTTTTCTAACTACTGATCACGGCTCTGTGCAAATAAAAAATGCAATAAAAATAATTGGAGATAGAGAAACTAATACTAATTTAAGATTTAAAACGGGGAAAAATCTTTCTGTAGATGATAAAAAAGTATATAGAGTGCGCAAACCTGATCAAATAGGATTACCAATTCAGAATGTTAGTGATTCATATGTATTTGCTTTGAGATATGATTTTTTTGTTTATCCAAATAATTATCAATATTATTCAAAATATTTCTCTGACAGTTTCCAGCACGGTGGCATATCTCTCGAGGAGAATATAGTGCCACATGTATTTATGAGGCCAAAATAATTGTTTAAAATTAAAAAATTGAAGATAAGGAGGGAAAAGTATTGTTAAAATCTTTAAATGTTATAGATTAAATATGTTGATGACATCAAATCTCTGTACAACTCCCACGCCCGCCTATCCGACGCCGCTAAATTCAATATCCTTCCCGTATCTTCTATAATCTTATCCGCCAAATACTTCCCTTTCACTACAAACCACATTATGTAGTTTGTCAAATACTTTGTTGCCACTCCGCGAAACTTAAAATAAATCCAGCCTACAAAATCTGTTATCTTCTCATGAACAGTTGATACACTATATATACCACCTTTCATCTTATTTTTGTTAGTTATTTCTTTGTGTTTGATGTGCTCTGCATTAACT
>JAHDSP010000148.1 GCA_018432645.1 Bacteroidales bacterium
ATCAGCAAGTCCAGCAGCGATATGTGAAGGTGAAACTTCCGTATTAACAACAAGTTCCAATATTACAGGAACGACATTTGAATGGAGTGGTACTTTAGGAACTGGTTCTACTAAAACAGTAACTCCTATTTCTACTACTACATATTCAGTTACTGGAACGACACCAGAAGGTTGCACTGGCACAACAGAAGTTACAGTAACTGTTCATCCATTGCCCAATATCACTGCAACAGCAACTCCAACAGAGATTTGTCTTGGTGAAAGCTCTAATTTGATGGTAAGTTCAGATATCCCTGGAACAACGTTCAACTGGTCAAATGGATTAGGAACAAATTCAAATTTAACTGTCAGTCCAACAACAACCACTACATATTCCGTTACTGGCACAACAATTGAAGGATGCACTGGCACAGCAGAAGTTACAGTAACTGTCCATCCATTGCCAATTATCACTGTAACAGCTAATCCATCAGAAATTTGTCTTGGTGAAAGTTCGGATTTAACTGTAAGTTCAGATATCCCTGGAACTACGTTTAGCTGGTCTAATGGTTTAGGAACTAATTCAAATGTAACTGTTAGTCCAACAACTACGACAACATATTCAGTTACTGGCATAACACCTGAAGGATGCACTAGCACGGCAGAAATTACTGTAACTGTTCATCCATTACCAAATATCACAGCTAGTGCAACTCCAACAGAGATTTGTCTTGGTGAAAGCTCTCATTTGATGGTAAGTTCAGATGTCCCTGGAACTACGTTTAGCTGGTCTAATGATTTAGGCACAAATCCAAATGTAACTGTTAGTCCAACAACTACGACAACATATTCAGTTACTGGAACGACACCAGAAGGTTGCACTGGTACAGCAGAAGTTACAGTAACTGTTCATCCATTGCCCAATATCACTGCAACAGCAAGTCCATCAGCGATATGCAGTGGAGCAAGCTCAGAATTAACAGCAAGTGGAGCAAATACATATAGTTGGTCAGGTGGATTAGGTACAGGAGCAAGTAAAACTGTTACACTAAGTGCAACAACGACATACACTGTAA
>JAHDSP010000342.1 GCA_018432645.1 Bacteroidales bacterium
ATTAAAAGATTATATATTTTATTACCTTTTATTGCAAAAAATGGAATTTCAATTCCTTATGGTGCGATTAAAAGCCTGCTTTAAAATAATCTTTTAATCTTAAATAAAAACTATTTCAATTCCTTATGGTGCGATTAAAAGAATTTCAAAGATGGGGAGTATATAGGAAATACTTTTATATTTCAATTCCTTATGGTGCGATTAAAAGATAATCGAGATATTAATGAAAGATATTTTTGGGATATTTCAATTCCTTATGGTGCGATTAAAAGTTTTTTAATGTTATCATTGCTCATCTCTTCTTCACTATTTCAATTCCTTATGGTGCGATTAAAAGCGTCATTTATATCCAAATTTTCATTACGTGCACCGTCATTTCAATTCCTTATGGTGCGATTAAAAGCGTTTTCATCAACCACGACTTCATAAACTTTGTCTTATTTCAATTCCTTATGGTGCGATTAAAAGAAGATTATTCCCCTGCACCGTCTTCTGCGATGCAGTTATTTCAATTCCTTATGGTGCGATTAAAAGGTCAAAAACTTCCATCTTAAATATTTATTTTCCGTTGATTTCAATTCCTTATGGTGCGATTAAAAGATCTGCATAACAACGAAAACCCGCTAAATTTCTAATATTTCAATTCCTTATGGTGCGATTAAAAGTCTAAATGCTAAAAGTAATTTTTTATCATACTCATACATTTCAATTCCTTATGGTGCGATTAAAAGTTTAGCAGATAACCATTCGTATGTTGCCGATTGAAATATTTCAATTCCTTATGGTGCGATTAAAAGCCTTCTAAAAACCAAGCGCAAGTTCTTGTATCTCTATTTCAATTCCTTATGGTGCGATTAAAAGTCATAATTCGCCACAACTGACTGAAAAATATGCCCCTATTTCAATTCCTTATGGTGCGATTAAAAGTGTCTTTAATCCAAAAGGCTTTGCTATATTATTGTTATTTCAATTCCTTATGGTGCGATTAAAAGCAATTATTTTTATCGTAAATACTTTTCTTTAAATCGTATTTCAATTCCTTATGGTGCGATTAAAAGTAATTACTGTTAAAATATATAATCTAATAATTCATCATTTCAATTCCTTATGGTGCGATTAAAAGTTTTAAAGTTCACAAATGGACATTAGTAACTTTAATATTTCAATTCCTTATGGTGCGATTAAAAGGATGGAGTGTTTTTACAGACAAGAGATACCGAAAATATTTCAATTCCTTATGGTGCGATTAAAAGAAAAACAGCAAAATGCTGATATTAATACTTTAACATATTTCAATTCCTTATGGTGCGATTAAAAGACCTTCTAAAAACCAAGCGCAAGTTCTTGTATCTCTATTTCAATTCCTTATGGTGCGATTAAAAGTCATAACCTCTACCGACTAAATCATAGTAATCGTAAATTTCAATTCCTTATGGTGCGATTAAAAGAAAGATAAATTAGGTAGAACTATTAGCACAAAAAATATTTCAATTCCTTATGGTGCGATTAAAAGAAATTCTATAACGGCGTCTTTTTTATTTGGTATAACATTTCAATTCCTTATGGTGCGATTAAAAGCTTTTATGACAACGGGCTCATTGCCGATTTCAAAAATTTCAATTCCTTATGGTGCGATTAAAAGAAGTTTAATTAAAGAAAAAATGAAAGAATTAGATTATTTCAATTCCTTATGGTGCGATTAAAAGCAAATGAACAAAAAATCGAAAAAGTAGACATTATCGAATTTCAATTCCTTATGGTGCGATTAAAAGGGTGCAGTATCAGGAAATTTGGAGGTAATTGACATATTTCAATTCCTTATGGTGCGATTAAAAGTCTACTTCGCCCGCTATTGCTATCATCTGTCAAGACCATTTCAATTCCTTATGGTGCGATTAAAAGAAATTAAATGCTGAAACTTTGACTGCTTTTTTAATTATTTCAATTCCTTATGGTGCGATTAAAAGAAAATTATGAAAACACAAAAAATATGAATTTTACTATATTTCAATTCCTTATGGTGCGATTAAAAGCATTTATAACTATTGGAGAAGGTTTGCTCAAAAATTTATTTCAATTCCTTATGGTGCGATTAAAAGTAAAAATGATAAAAATGATACTAATAATGAACAAAAATTTCAATTCCTTATGGTGCGATTAAAAGGAATTAAGAGAGTTCATAAGTAATAATTTTACTTAATTTCAATTCCTTATGGTGCGATTAAAAGCCAATCATCAAAAAATATACATTTGAATTCATCAAAATTTCAATTCCTTATGGTGCGATTAAAAGCCTGTTGAACATCTTCAAATTTTGTTCTTTCAAAAATTTCAATTCCTTATGGTGCGATTAAAAGCTAAAAATTTAATTTTGCCGTCTAAAATTTCAAAAAATTTCAATTCCTTATGGTGCGATTAAAAGATTTTTAAAATTTGTATGCAAATATACAAAAAAATTATTTCAATTCCTTATGGTGCGATTAAAAGCTGAGCAGTCGCCAGCTGCATCGTTGCCTGTAATAAAATTTCAATTCCTTATGGTGCGATTAAAAGTATAATCAATCAACTCACCTTACAGAGCAAGAAAAATTTCAATTCCTTATGGTGCGATTAAAAGTTTTTTATATATTATCAAAATAACCAGAATATAAAGATTTCAATTCCTTATGGTGCGATTAAAAGAATTTATAATGACCTTTAATACAGATATTACTAATATATTTCAATTCCTTATGGTGCGATTAAAAGTAAAGACTGGGATGATGAGCAGTGGAATTTATTTTTATTTCAATTCCTTATGGTGCGATTAAAAGAGGCTAATTATATAGCAAAAAGCATTATTATGTCGCATTTCAATTCCTTATGGTGCGATTAAAAGGTAATCTTCCTCAAAATTTTTAGATAGCCCTAAAAATATTTCAATTCCTTATGGTGCGATTAAAAGTGCTAACAATGTATATCTTTTTAGATAGGTAATCGTATTTCAATTCCTTATGGTGCGATTAAAAGTAGTAGACGAAAATGGGACTATTACTGAAATTAAATTTCAATTCCTTATGGTGCGATTAAAAGAATGATAATTGTAAATGATAAAATATTATATTTAGAATTTCAATTCCTTATGGTGCGATTAAAAGAAATAAAATAAAAAAATTATATTTACCGCAAAATATATTTCAATTCCTTATGGTGCGATTAAAAGAGTTACTGCGTTGTATATCCAACACCAGGCTACGAAATTTCAATTCCTTATGGTGCGATTAAAAGACGTTTTTATTCGAACCACGTTTATTTTATGTTTTCTATTTCAATTCCTTATGGTGCGATTAAAAGAAGGTATGCACGACAAAAGATTTATATGGTAAAAAAGATTTCAATTCCTTATGGTGCGATTAAAAGAAGTCATATCACAGTTGGCTTTTGTCCAAATGAGTTATTTCAATTCCTTATGGTGCGATTAAAAGTGTTCAGAATATTTTGATTTTCTACGATATTTATTAATTTCAATTCCTTATGGTGCGATTAAAAGTAAAAACTGCGTTGTGAAACTTACATCTAAAAATTTATTTCAATTCCTTATGGTGCGATTAAAAGAAATTACTCCAGATGCGTCTTCTAAAGCAGTGCCTGTATTTCAATTCCTTATGGTGCGATTAAAAGGTGTGCTGCACGTTCCAAAGCCTCTACACCAATCGCATTTCAATTCCTTATGGTGCGATTAAAAGTGGATAAATAATACTGCAATAGCGTTTTTTGGGCTATTTCAATTCCTTATGGTGCGATTAAAAGTCCGACTTCGAGAGCATCAAATCGCACCTGCACCCCTATTTCAATTCCTTATGGTGCGATTAAAAGTGTGAAACGCACACTCCATCAGCCATACAGATACCTAATTTCAATTCCTTATGGTGCGATTAAAAGTGCACAATTAATTTATACACTGATAGCAAAAATTTTATTTCAATTCCTTATGGTGCGATTAAAAGAACTCCCTTGTTTTACTATACATGCAACTTATAACAAATTTCAATTCCTTATGGTGCGATTAAAAGTTTGTGATATAGCTATAGAGTGCATAAGAGCTGGGATATTTCAATTCCTTATGGTGCGATTAAAAGAAAATTAATAGAAACATTATTTGCAAGTGATAGGGTATTTCAATTCCTTATGGTGCGATTAAAAGTAACTTTAAAATTAACTATTATAGAAAAAGTGAATTATTTCAATTCCTTATGGTGCGATTAAAAGATATTCTTTCTTTGCTGCCAACATTGTAATCCATTATATTTCAATTCCTTATGGTGCGATTAAAAGAACTATGATTTAGACACTATGATAACAAAAAATAGAAATTTCAATTCCTTATGGTGCGATTAAAAG
>JAHDSP010000030.1 GCA_018432645.1 Bacteroidales bacterium
ACAAAGTATTCTATGTCTCCAAAAGAAGCTTGTTGTGAGACTAATATGCACAATTCTAGCACACTCTCTCAAGCTCATGCCAGCACTCATACATTTGATATATTCGAGCATTTTGCCCTTTTCATGAACACCGTACATAAAGGTGCCAGTTGTAACCCTGAATTGTCTGCCACAGCTTTTGCAACGGTAGTTTTGTACTCCGCTTTGCAAACCATTCTTAATTACATGACTGCTATTGCAATCTGGACAAAGTACACCAGTAGACATTGCCTTAATTTCTTGGTAATCGACTACATCTTTGCCTTTTTCGATCATCTCATTATAGAGATTATCGTATAATTCACGTGTTTCCTCTTTGGTAAGAGCAAAGACTTTTGTGGGATTTTCAAATAATTTCTTCATATGTACAAAATTTTTACAAATATAATAAAATTTTATCACATATAAACTTTATTTTTAAAAACATTCAATTTTTTCTTCACACCCTTACCATTACAACTATTCTCTTTAATCCTTAATATCAATTTATTAACATTATAATTAACAACTTAAATAAATTTTGTAATTTTACAATTTATATTAATTATTAAAATAGTGTAAGAATAATGTCGAGCGAAGGAAATTTTATTGATTTCATCAAAATATACTGTCAATCTGGTAAAGGTGGTGCTGGCTCTGTTCATTTTCGTAGAGAAAAATATATACCAAAGGGAGGGCCAGATGGTGGTGATGGTGGTAGAGGCGGTCATGTTATCGTAAAAGGGAATAAAAATTTATGGACTTTGCTTCATCTCAAATATACAAAAGTGGTAAAAGCTGAAGATGGCCAAGCAGGTGTTGGTAAACTCATGACAGGGTCTCAAGGGAAAGATGCTATAATTGAAGTTCCTCTTGGTACAGTGATAAAAAATGCTGACACTGGTCAAATCATTTATGAAATAAATGAGGATGCTCAAGAGTTTATTCTATTACATGGTGGTAGAGGCGGCAAAGGAAATAATTTTTTTAAAAGTTCTACTAGACAAGCTCCTAAATTTGCTCAACCAGGTGAAGATAATGAGTCTGGTAATTTTATTTTTGAATTGAAATTATTAGCAGATGTAGGGTTAGTAGGATTTCCCAATGCTGGTAAAAGTACATTACTCTCCGTAATGTCAGCTGCCAAACCTCAAATAGCTGATTATCCTTTTACTACGTTGGTACCTCAGCTTGGTGTAGTGCCTTATAGAGATTTTAGATCTTTTACTATAGCAGATATACCTGGCATAATAGAAGGGGCTAGTGAAGGTAAAGGATTAGGACTGAGGTTTCTAAGGCATATTGAAAGGAATAGTGTTTTGTTATTTATGATACCTATTACCTCTCCAGATCCTCATAGAGAGTATCAAACTTTATTAAATGAACTTGAAAAATATAATCCTGTATTATTATTAAAAAAACGCATTGTAGCCATTACTAAAATTGATAACGTAGATAAAAATGAACTTTTGAATGCTAAACAAAAATTTGCTGATTTAAGTCCTATATTCATTTCTTCTATTACTGGATATGGCATTCAAGAGCTTAAAGATAAATTGTGGGCTACATTAAATAGCGAATAAACTAATTTTTATTAACTATTATTTTGAAATGTGAATCTCAATTTATAGATTTATTATTTATTTTGCAAAAAATATTTTATGTCATTAACTCCTATAAGCAATATTGGTGAATTTGCTCTAATAGAAAAAATTGCTAAAGAAATAAAAATTTACAATCAAGAAAAATTGATAAAAGGTATAGGTGATGATGCTGCAGTCATAGAACCTGATAGAGATAAAGTGATAGTGATTACTAGTGATATGTTAGTAGAGAATATACATTTCGATCTCAGTTGGATGCCTTTAAAACATTTGGGTTATAAATCTGTGGCAGTAAATCTAAGCGATGTAGTAGCCATGAATGCTATACCAGAACATATCACTGTAACATTAGCTATGTCTAATAGATTTACTGTGGAAGCCGTGGAAGAGCTATATGAAGGTATGAGATTGGCTTGTGAAAAATATAAAATAGATATTATAGGTGGCGATATAGTTTCTTCTAATCAAGGATTGATAATTTCTATAACTGCTATGGGCAGTGTTGAAAAAAATAATGTTATATATCGTTCTGGAGCTAAAGTTAATGATTTAATCTGTGTCTCTGGTGATTTAGGTACAGCCTATGCCGGTTTGTTAATATTACAAAGAGAAAAAAGAACATTTATGGCAAATCCACACTACCAACCTGATTTAGTAGCTTACGAGTATGCTATAGAGAAACAAATTAAACCTGAACCTCGTTTAAATATTATCAATAAATTGGAAGAACTAAATATTCAGCCTACAGCAATGATAGATATTAGTGATGGTCTATCTAGTGAGCTACATCATATATGTAAGCAAAGTCATACTGGCTGTAGAATATATGAAGATCGCATACCTATAGATATTATTGTTTCTAATATTGGTGATGAATTTGATATCTCACCTCTAACGATGGCTCTTAATGGTGGCGAAGATTATGAGTTGCTGTTTACCTTACCTCTAGATAAATATGATTTAGTTAAAAATGACAATGATATATCTGTAATAGGTCATATAACTGATGAAAGCGAAGGTTTGTTTTTAATAAATAATATCGGTGAAGCAATTGAATTGAAAGCTCAAGGGTGGGATGGTTTTAATCACAATATTTAATTAATTTGATAATATAGTTGAATCGAAAAAATTTAAAATTATGGACATTTTCACTGCATTAGAGACCAGGCGAAGTATTAGACATTATACTGGTGAGCCAATAGATGAAAATAAAATCATAGAAGCTATCAAATATGCTATGTATGCACCTTCTGCTCATAATAGCAGATCTTGGAGATTTATCTTAACCTCAAACAAAGAACATCTATTGCAATTATCCAAAATGCATCCTTATGCTAAAATGTTGCCAGAGGCATCATGGGCAATACTTTTTTGCAATGATTTAAATGCAGAAAAAACTGAAGGATATGGTGCTCTGAATGTAGCTGCTAGTATAGAGAATTTTTTATTAGCTATTCATGGGATGGGATATGGGGCTGTATGGCTCGGCATTTATCCTAGAAAAGAACGTATGGCTATGATGACAGATTTTTTCGATTTACCTGATTATCTGATGCCTATAGCTCTTTGTTCTGTTGGTGTACCCCACAATATACCTCCACAACCTAATAGATTTGAGCCAGAGAAAATATTAAAAATTTACAAATAAATTGTTTTCATTTATTTTTATTATACCAAATTGTCTTTGACATTACTAAATACAACTTTGTAGACGAATTACTATTATTTAAAATTCAATTATCATCCCTTAAAGTTTCTATGATTTATTTTCATTTTATTTGAATTTTATAATTTTGCTAATTAAGTTTTTATTTAAACATATGAATTCATTTACCTTGATAAATAAAATTTTTAAATCATATTTACAAAATTATTTTAATCTCAATAATGGTGAAGAAGGTAATCAGCAATTAGTATTTCGAAGATTAATGAAGCTCCTCTCCGAGACTAAATATGGTAAACAGTTTAATATTAATCCAGACATTAGTTATGAAGAATTCAAAAAGATAATGCCGATAAATACTTATGATGATTTAAAAGAGCAAATATACGCCATGATGAATGGAGAAGTCGATGTATTGATACCAGGCAAAGTAGTTAATTTTGCTAAATCTAGTGGTACTACGTCTGATTTTAGTAAATTCATACCTATCACTGATGCTATGATGAAGGAAAATCACTTCGCTGGTGGTAGTATGATGATTTACTATTATTTAAATGCTAATCCAGATTCTCAAATGCTTAAAGGGAAACATTTGGTTATTTTCGGTTCATTGGCAAAAGAAAATGATGTAACTAATGGAGATCTCTCAGCACATATTTCTTTAAATTTACCTTATTTTGCTAAAATCAAACGTATTCCTTCTCCAGATTTGGTATGGGATAGTAAATGGGAGGCTAAATTTAGGACTATTTCCAAAATTTCTGCTAATAAAAATGTAACTGCTATGTACGGAGTGCCCTCATGGTGCTTAAAATCTATCGAACAAGTCTTATTATTGAAAAATGTTAATAATATTCATGATATTTGGCCTGATTTTGAAGTTTATTTTCATGGTGGTGTAAATATTGAACCTTATTTACCACTATATAAACAAATTTTTAATGATAAACCACCAATTTTATGGGAAACATATAATGCTAGTGAAGGCTTTTTCGCTACTCAGGATAATTTAGTAAATAATGGTATGCGATTGCTAACTTCTATAGGTGTCTTTTATGAATTCATTGATTTTCAGGATTTTATTTCTAATAAAATGAATGCCATAACCTTGGACGAGGTAGAACTTAATAAAAACTACGTAATAGTTGTATCTGCTCTGAATGGCTTGTGGAGATATATTGTAGGTGATGTAGTGCAGTTCACCACTTTGAATCCTTATAGACTAAAAATCGTTGGTCGTACTTCTCAGTATATTAATATTGCTGGTGAGGAAGTGATGATAGATAATATAGAAAAAGCTATTTTGCAAGCATGCAAAATAGAGCATTGTTCTGTAAACGAATATACTGTTTTTGCTGATGGTCCTGATGACAATAATAGATTTTTTCATCATTGGATAATAGAATTTAATGAATCTCCTAATGATTTTATCTCTTTCAGAAATACTTTAGATGAACAGTTGCAAAGTATTAACTCAGATTATAATGCTAAAAGATATAAAGACCTTATTCTAGCGCCTATTCGGATAACTGTGGCTCCTAAGAATACTTTCTATAATTGGCTAAGGAGCAAAGATAAATTGGGCGGTCAAAATAAAATACCTCGTGTAGCTAAAAATTATACGATGATCACTGAATTATTGAATATCATTGGTGATGATTATAAATTAATATGAAATATAAATTTTTGGGACTTTTATTTTTAATTTTTTCTCCGATTTTCATCTTTTCGCAAGTGAAATTGGAGCTAATAGATAGTGCAAATATCCAAGCTGATATATCTAAAGTTTTACCTCTGGATAGTGATTTTTTGATTGGAGTAACCATGGATGGTAGATTATGTAAATGGAAAATCGAAAATAATAATCTATCGATTATTTCTAGTGAATTTATGAATAGCAGTACTGATAATTTGTTTTTTATTTCACCATTTAAAATTGGAATTTTTTTACCTGAAGCAAATAATATTAAAATTTATGATAATAATTTACAATTATTGAGCTTTCTATCTTTGAATAATATTATCAATGCACCTGTGAAAAAAGTATTTGCTGGCAATAATGAAAGTTTTATAATTTGGGATAATAATAATGAACTCACAAATATTTCATATCAAGGAAATAAAATTTGGACTTATGATTTGAAAACATTCGGATTGAATGAAAT
>JAHDSP010000145.1 GCA_018432645.1 Bacteroidales bacterium
ATTAGTCCTAAATATAATGAATGGGGATCATTTGTAAATATAGATAATAAAATTCAATATATTCCTGATGCAGAACTGATCGAAAAATTAAATGCTCCTTTTTATGGATTACAACCTGTCCCCATAAAAATTCATAAATCTCTAAAAGCAGAAACTGATAATTCTATAAAAGATAAAAATAAAGATACTACTATAGACAGTACTGCTAATCTTAAAAAAGTAAAACAGAAAAAAAATATAGAAAAAAAACCTAAAGAAAAAAAGGAAAAGCCCAAAAAACAAGAAAAAATTTCTTCACCAACAAAAGAAAAAGTTAAAAAAGAGAAAACTCCTAAAACTAAAAAAATCAAGGTAAAGGATCAGCCAGTCTTTTTAGAAGAAAATCCTATTATTGAGTTAGATGAGAACACAAAGGAAAAAAGTAAACATAAAACACTCATTGTTATTATTGTATTTATTTTAATACTTGTAGCGGGTGGTGCATATTATTATGAAAATTATATAAATATCTCTAATGAGAAATTTTTAACTTTAAATGATAAATTAAATTATAAAGAATTATCAACAGTAGTAGAACAACAGCTCTATCAACTGCCTCAATTTGATACAATGAGGTATTATTTAATAATTGCTAGTAAACCTACTATAAATTCTGCTAAGAAGGAAAGTGCACATTACAGTTCTCTTGGGTTTTCACCAATAATTTTATATGATAGTATTATAAAAAGATATAGAGTGGCCGTAGATTCTTTCAGCTCTCGAGACACTGTACTGATGAATACTAAATTAGAAGAAATAAGAACAAAATACAAAAAAGATGCGTGGATACTAAAAAAACGTATTGGTAATGGCTAGGAAAAAGCTACAACGCTTCGAAGAGATTCAAACTTTTCCATTTTATTTCGAGACTGGATATTTCACATTACAGCAGTGCCCATTCCCACTCAAAGGTAAATGGCGAAATGATTTTTTTGGCAATGATAATCCATTGGTACTAGAACTAGCCTGTGGCAAAGCTGAATATACTGTGGAGATGGCTCAGCGTTTTACTAATAAAAATTTTATAGCTATTGATATTAAAAGTGACAGAATGTGGGTAGGTGCTAACAAAGCCAATAATCTCGGATTAAAAAATGTTGCTTTTTTACGTGTTCCTATTGGATTAATAGAACATTGCTTTGACAAAAATGAAGTTGATGAAATATGGATTACTTTTCCTGACCCGCAACCACAAAGTCGTGTGAGTAAAAGACTTACTTCTCCTCGTTTTATTAATAGATATTTGAAAATATTGAAACCTCAAGGACTTATTCATTTGAAAACTGATGATGGCGACCTTTTTAATTATACTCTGGAAATTTTGAAAAGTTTTAATTTCAAACTTTTAGAATGCAATTATGATGTTTACAAAGAAAGGGGCGATGATATAATAACTCAAGTACAAACATTTTATGAAAAAATGTGGCTGTCTCAGGGAAAGACAATTAAATATTTAGCCTTCCAAATTTAATAAATTTAAATTTATGAGTAATGACTTGAGTAACTTGTATATGAAAGTATGGGAATTGACTGCTCAAGTGCCATATGGCAGGGTAACTACTTATGGTGCTATAGCTAATGCTATAGGTAGCAAAAGTTCAGCTCGTTTTG
>JAHDSP010000140.1 GCA_018432645.1 Bacteroidales bacterium
ATAAACAAGCAAATAGAGATATTTGATAGTACAACCATCAGTCTTTTTCAAGATATTTTAAAATGTGTTGGACGAAAACCCAATAATGGAAAACGCAAAGGAGGCATAAAAGCACATGCCATAATAAATGTTGATGAAAAAATTCCTAAAATGGTTTGGTTCACACATTCGGCAAGACACGAACACTTTTTGCTTGATAAATTGAAACTAGATGCTAACACGATTTATGTATTCGACAAAGGATATAATGATTATAAAGCCTTTAAAAAATTTGTCGAAAATCAAACAGGATTTGTAACGCGACTTAAATATAATGCTGTCTATGATACAGTTTTAGACAATGAAATTGACGAAAATATTCACAGCGGCGTTTTAGAAATGCCTAATAAAGACTGGCTAAAATCAAAAATTCAAATAGAACAATTAACTTTATTTTAGGGGGGCTTACTTTTAAAAAAACAAATTTATAAAATATATCTTATTGATAATCAATATATTAGATTTTATTATTATCTATTTTTTATTTTTATCGGACAACAATGATATAATATTTAACATCTACACTGCAAATCTATCAAATTTAAAAAAAAGATGTTAAATATCATTTTTCTTGAAAAAAGCTCATTAAATCTATATTTTAGAATAATATTACATTGATTACTGTAAAAATTTTTAATAAAAAAATGAAAAAAATTATATTTTTGCAAATAATATTTTAATCTGAATAATTATGGATGAAAATAAGCCAGCTAAAGAGTCAATATTTTCTAAAACGAAATTAAAACCTTTAACTGATCCATTAAGTAATAATAATCCTGTAATAGTACTGATTTTAGGAATATGTAGTGCATTGGCAGTAACTGCTAAGTTAAAACCAGCAATTGTAATGGCAATATCAGTAACTGTTGTTATTGCATTATCTAATCTCATTTATTCACTAATTAGAAAAACTGTACCACCAAGTATTAGGATTATTGTACAATTAGTCATTGTGTCATTTTTAGTTATATTAGTTGATCAAATATTAAAAGCTTTTGTTTATGATGTGAGTAAACAGTTATCTGTATTTGTAGGTTTAATAATTACTAATTGTATGATAATGGGTAGATTAGAAGCTTTTGCAAGTAATAATAGTCCCTGGGCTTCATTTTTAGACGGAATAGGTAATGGTGCAGGTTATGGATTGATTTTAATTATAGTTGCTTTTATGAGAGAGCTTCTAGGTAGTGGTACTCTATTAGGCTATCACATTATACCTCAAGCATTTTATAATGCTGGCTATGTAAATAATGGACTAATGATTTTACCTCCTATGGCTTTAATATTAATAGGTGTGATAATATGGATTCATAGAAGTTTTAATAAAGAATTAATTAACAAAAATTAAGAGTATATGCAAGACTTAATTAATATATTTGTTAGAAGCATTTTCATAGATAATATGATATTTGCTTATTTTCTGGGGATGTGCTCATATTTAGCTGTTTCTAAAACAGTTAAAACTAGTAATGGATTAGGGTTAGCTGTCATATTTGTATTAATTTTTACTGTACCAGTTAATTTCTTAATTAATAAATATCTTTTATCGCCAGGAGCTTTATCTTTTATTAGTCCTGCTTTTGCCAATGTAGATCTCGGATTTTTGAGTTTTATAATTTTTATTGCTGTCATTGCTGCCATTGTACAATTAGTGGAGATGGTAATTGAGAAATTTTCGCCTTCATTATATAACTCTTTGGGCATATTTTTACCATTAATAGCTGTGAACTGTGCAATTATGGGAGCATCATTATTTATGCAGGAGAGAGGGTTACAAACTTTTGGTGAAAGTTTCTTTTTTGCTTTAGGTAGCGGCATTGGGTGGTGGTTAGCTATTATTTCTATTGCAGCTATTCGAGAAAAATTATCTTATAGTAATATACCAAAACCATTACATGGCACAGGCATAGCTTTCATTATTACTGGCTTAATGTCAATAGCCTTTATGAGTTTTTTAGGCATCACAATTTAAAAATCTATTATTTATGATAATCTTAATGTCTTTATTTAATCATATTTTAATTAGTTTCATTGTTTTTGGTATTATTATAATTTTATTAGTAATAGGCTTGCTTTTTGCTAAAGCTAAACTCAGTCCTAAAGGAACTGTTAAAATAAACATTAATGAGGAAAAGGAAATCATTACTGAGCCTGGAAATAATTTATTAATGACCCTATCTAATAATTCCATTTATTTGCCTTCAGCTTGTGGTGGTGGTGGCACTTGTGGACTATGCAAAGTGCAAGTTTTAAATGGTGGTGGTAGTATTTTACCTACAGAAGTAGGTTTTTTTAATAGAAGACAAATCTTAGATAAGTGGCGACTGGCTTGTCAAGTAAAAGTAAAAGAAGATTTAGAAATTAAAGTACCAGAGAGTGTCCTAGGTGTTAAACAATGGGAATGTGAAGTCGTATCCAATAAAAATGTGGCTACTTTTATAAAAGAATTAGTCCTAAAATTACCTGATGGTGAAATATTAAACTTTAATAGTGGTGAATATATTCAAATTTATGTACCTGAAAATATCAATATAGATTTCTCTAAAGATATTTATGTTGAGGAAGAATTTAGAGATGAATGGGATAAACTAGGTGTATGGAATTTGAAACTGATAAATAAAGAAAGCACTTTCAGAGCATACTCTATGGCTAACTATCCTGCAGAAAATGATATTGTAATGCTTAACGTTCGTATAGCAACTCCACCATGGGATAAGAAAAAGAATAAATTTATGAATGTTCCTCCTGGTATTTGCTCTAGCTATATTTTTTCATTAAAACCAGGTGATAAAGTTAAAATATCTGGACCTTATGGAGAATTTCATTTAAAAGATACTAATAAAGAAATGATATTTATTGGTGGTGGTGCAGGTATGGCTCCTATGCGAAGTCATATTTTTCATCTTTTCAAAACCTTACATACTCAGCGTAAAGTATCTTTTTGGTATGGAGGTCGCTCTCTGAGAGAACTATTCTACGTAGATCAATATAAACAATTAGAAGCCGAGAATCCTAATTTCAAATTTGTGGTTGCTCTTTCTGAACCCAAACCAGAAGATAATTGGAACGGTTCCGTTGGTTTTATTCACCAGGTTTTATATGAAAATTATTTAAAAGATCATCCTGAACCAGAAGAATGTGAATATTATATCTGCGGTCCTCCAGCTATGCTAAATGCTGTATTAAACCTTTTAGATAGCTTAGGTGTACCTCCAGAGAATATAGCTTTTGATGATTTCGGCTCATAAGTGAACATACAAGATTGATTTCATTGGTTTTTTTAATTAAATTTTCTAAAAGAAAAAAAGAAAGGTCATTGCTTGGGAAATGACACATCTAAAGATGTGTTTATAGTAAACTAGTAGTTTTTACTGTAGCCATAGGGAAGGTATTTAATATTCTATTTTATAATGTATAATTAATGTATATTTACCATACCTCTAACCAATAAACTACTATATTTCCGCTAATTACTGCACCCTTTGTGTAACCATTTTTCCATTCATCAGGAAGTTTCACTCCTCTGCTCCATAATAGATCTTCATCTAAGAATTTGCCTCTTTCAGCTCCTAAGACATAAATAGTTGCTTTTTCATAAAATTCTATAGGAAGTGGAAGCTCTAGACAGAATTCAAAATTGGGAACAGGTAACATTCCATTAAAATTATTACATTGCTTAAGTTTTATTACTGTGGTATCGTATATTGAAGTATCATAATCCACAATCATTAAGCATGAATCAGTGAAATGGTA
>JAHDSP010000054.1 GCA_018432645.1 Bacteroidales bacterium
AACTGGTCTAATGGATTAGGAACAAATCCAAATGTAACTGTTAGTCCAACAGCTACTACAACATATTCAGTTACTGGAACTACATTAGAAGGTTGCACTGGCACAGCAGAAGTTACAGTAACTGTTCATCCTTTGCCAACTATCACTGCAACAGCAAATCCAGCAGAGATTTGCCTAGGAGAAAGTTCTGATTTAACCGTAAGTTCAGATATAACTGGAACTACATTTAACTGGTCTAATGGATTAGGAACTAGTCCAAGTGTAACTGTTAGTCCAACAATAACCACAACATATTCAGTTACTGGTACAACACCTGAAGGGTGCACTGGCACAGCAGCAGTTACAGTAACTGTCCATCCTTTACCAAATATTAATTTTTCTGTTAATCCAGCTCACTGTGGTCAATCAGACGGCAGTATTTCATTAAATATTTATGGAGCAGTACCACCTTTTACTTTCATATGGTCTAATGGTTATACGGATGCTAATTTAAATAATATTGTAGCAGGGAATTATATAGTAACAGTAACAGATGCTATAGGCTGTATAAACATTGCCACTATATATGTAGAAGATTTGCCTGGTCCAACTGCTAATTTTACATTTAAGCCTCAAATCACAACTATTGAAAATCCAATTATTTATTTTCAGAATTATTCTACTGGAGCCACTTCATATTATTGGACCTTTGGTGATGGTAATAGCTCAGAAGAGTTCGCTCCCAGTCATATTTATTCAGAACCAGGTAGCTATCACGTAGTATTATATGCAATAGATGATTATAACTGCATTGATACTGTAGGAGCTCAAATAATAATTAAAGACATTAGCACTTTTTATATTCCTAATGCTATAATGCCTCATAGAGGAGATATCAATAGTATTTTTAATGTTTTTGGAGTAAACATAGATCCAAATAATTTCGAGATGCGTATTTTTAATAGATGGGGAAACCAAATATTCTATACTACTAATCCAAATAGAGGATGGGATGGTACCTATAATGGAGAATACGTTCAAGAAGGATCATATTCATATATTTTCAATTTTATTACTGAAACAGATGGCATCAAGCATACTGTCATAGGAAAAGTTTTAGTTTTGTATTAATTTTAATGTAATATAATAATTTTTTAATCACCTAATAGTTATTTTATTTGTAAATTTGCTTTTATGAATGATATTCTACTAGATAATAAAATAACTGAAAAAAATTGGTTTAAAAAATTATTAAAAATATTTTTAATTGTTTTAATTGTTGTCATTTTATTTTTTACTGTTTCTTTTATTTATGTTTATACACATCAGCAGATTATTAAAAATAAATTGGTGGAATATGTAGATAATTATCTAAAAGTTCCTTTATATGTCGATGCTATTGACTTAAACTTGTTTTCTCATTTCCCTCTCATATCTGTTAGATTTACAAATGTAGAAATACGAAATGATGATTTACTATCAATTAAATATATGGATGCTAGCACTAATATCTTTGATATCTTAAGAGGTAAATATAATATTAGAAAAATTTACTTAAATGATGGTAAAATTAACTTAAAAATTCATGAAGATGGTAAAAATAATTTTGATATTTTCGTAACTGATACTACTGAAAAAGTTAATGCTATCCTTTTGGAATTACCAGATATTTTGCTCAAAAATATTCATCTAGGATATATATCTACCAAAGATCAAATGTCGATAGGCACTACTATTCATAAAATGCATACTAATGGCAAATATAATAAAAATGTATTTTCAGAAAATTCTAATATTAATTTTACTCTTGATAGTCTGATGATAGACACTACCTTTTCTTTGAAACATAATATTGAAATCAATATTTCCACAAGTAGCGATATTGATATAGATAATTCTATATTTCATGCTAAAAAAATCGCTGGTGATATTGGTGGTAATGATTTCTCAATGTCGCTAATGTATAATTTTAACTCTCAAAAGCCAAATATAGATGCGAGCCTTACTCTTAAAAAAAATAATATAAAAAATATAATCGAGCTTTTACCAGAAAAAATTAAAAAGAATCTAGGGACATACTCACTAAAAGGTACCATTTCGCTTACAACGCAAATAAAGGGATATTTATATGAGGGACATTATCCTAAACTGAATGCTAAATTGTATTGTAATGATTTGAAATTAAAAAATGAAAAAATTAATTTGTCTAAGGTTAATTTTAGTGCAAATATTACTACAGAAAATATTTCTAATTTATCCAAATATAATATCGAAATTAATGATTTGCAAGTTAATTATGAGAATAATAGCCATATAAATGGAAAAGTAAAATTGCAAAATCTCATTAGCCCTGCTATAAATTTAGATATTGTGGGAATGGTAGATTTGCATGAAATGGCATTTTTAAATAATAATAATGTTCAAATTAATAATGGGCAAATACAAATAGAACTGAAAGGACAAACGAGTCTGCCTAATTGGCATGGAGGATTTAAAAGTATTTTAGTAATGTCTGATGTAAATTCAAAACTGAATATACAATCTGCCAATTTTTACATTGCT
>JAHDSP010000014.1 GCA_018432645.1 Bacteroidales bacterium
AGTAAGTGTGGGAATCGACCAATATGCTAATAATCAAATTAATATCTATCCTTCTCCAGCCTCAGATTTTATAACTATTTCTAATGCTCTTGGCATGCATATGCAAATTATTAATATTAATGGACAAATAGTAAAAGATCAGCAAATATCATCAAACAATTGTCCTATATATGTGAATGATTTACCTACAGGTGTTTATGTAGTTAATTTCGTAGAAAATCCTTTATTAAGACAAAAAATAGTTATTACACATTAATTCATTAAAATAATTGTTAAAAAAAAGCCAACTATGTCAAAGTTGGCTTTTTTTATTTACACTTTAGTAAAATTATTATTCATATTTCCACTTCATTTAAATTTATGGAAATAAGCAGTTAAAAAATAAAATTATTGAATTATTTATCAGATTTATTTTTAAAAGTGCTGATAGTATGTCCCATTTTATTAGCTTTTGTTTGCAAATAAAATCTATTGTATGGATTAGGCTCTATTTCTAAAGGAATAGTTTCTAATATTTCAATATCATAAGCCTCAAGGGCGATTTTTTTTATTGGATTATTAGTAATCAATTTGATTTTTTTAGCTCCTAGAGTTCTTAAAATTTGAGCACCTATACCATAATCTCTCTCATCGTCCTTAAACCCAAGAGCTAAGTTTGCTTCTACGGTGTCCATACCTTCTTCCTGAAGGTGGTATGCTTTTAATTTATTTATCAAACCTATACCTCTGCCTTCTTGATTCATATATACCAAAAGTCCTTTACCTTCGTTCTCTATCATTTGCATCGCACGATGCAGCTGAGGTCCACAATCGCATTTATAACTACCGAAAATATCGCCTGTTACACAAGATGAATGCATTCTCACTAGCACTGGTTCATCTTCATCCCATTTACCTTTTACTAAAGCTAAATGTGTGAGATTATTTGTTAATTGTACAAAAGCTTTTAATTGAAAATTACCATATTCAGTAGGGAGAAATACTTCCTCTACTTCTTTTATCAAAGATTCATTTTTTAATCTATATTGTATTAATCTTTTGACACTAGTAATTTTAATATCAAATTTTTTAGATATTTCAATTAATTGTGGTAACCTAGCCATAGTACCATCATCG
>JAHDSP010000340.1 GCA_018432645.1 Bacteroidales bacterium
AGTAAGTGTGGGAATCGACCAATATGCTAATAATCAAATTAATATCTATCCTTCTCCAGCCTCAGATTTTATAACTATTTCTAATGCTCTTGGCATGCATATGCAAATTATTAATATTAATGGACAAATAGTAAAAGATCAACTAATATCATCAAGCAATTGTCCTATTTATGTTAATGATTTACCTGCAGGTATTTATGTTGTTAATTTTTTAGAAAATCCTTTAT
Organism: Bacteroidales bacterium; assembly: GCA_018432645.1. Classification (GTDB taxonomy): domain Bacteria; phylum Bacteroidota; class Bacteroidia; order Bacteroidales; family DTU049; genus DTU049. The sequence continues at coordinate 228 of JAHDSP010000340.1, forward strand.
TAAGACAAAAAATAGTTATTACACATTAATTCATTAAAATAATTATTAAAAAAAAGCCAACTATGTCAAAGTTGGCTTTTTTTATTTACACTTTAGTAAAATTATTATTCATATTTCCACTACATTTAAATTTATGGAAATAAGCGGTTAAAAAATAAAATTATTGAATTATTTATCAGATTTATTTTTAAAAGTACTGATATTATGTCCCATTTTAGTAGCTTTTGTTTGCAGGTAAAATCTATTATAAGGATTAGGTTCTATCTCTAAAGGAATAGTTTCTAATATTTCGATATCATAAGCCTCAAGAGCTATTTTTTTTATTGGATTATTGGTAATCAATCTAATTTTTTTAGCTCCTAAAGTTCTTAAAATTTGAGCACCTATACCATAATCTCGCTCATCGTCTTTAAATCCAAGAGCCAAGTTTGCTTCTACAGTGTCCATGCCTTGCTCTTGAAGGTGATAAGCTTTTAATTTATTTATCAGACCTATGCCTCTTCCCTCTTGATTCATATATACTAAAAGTCCTTTACCTTCGTTTTCTATCATTTGCATAGCACGATGTAGCTGAGGCCCGCAATCACATTTATAACTACCAAAAATATCGCCTGTAACGCAAGATGAATGCACTCTTACTAGCACTGGTTCATCTTCATCCCATTTACCTTTTACTAAAGCTAAATGTGTGAGATTATTTGTTAATTGTACAAAAGCTTTTAATTGGAAATTACCATATTCAGTAGGTAGAAATACTTCCTCTACTTCTTTTATCAAAGATTCATTTTTTAATCTATATTGTATTAATCTTTTGACACTAGTAATTTTAATATCAAATTTTTTAGATATTTCAATTAATTGTGGTAACCTAGCCATAGTACCATCATCG
>JAHDSP010000062.1 GCA_018432645.1 Bacteroidales bacterium
GAATAAAAAAGTTTTCAATAGTGATTATTCTTATTTAGTTCCAGAATTTTATTCAGTAAAAAATCTATCTGCAGCTGTTAGACTGTCATTTGCATTTGCTGATCCTAATGATATCATTTTATTAGCACCTAATAAATCTAAAATTAATAGTAAATTATATTCAAATAAATTTAAAAATATTGTTAATGAATTATGATTAAAAAGATATTCAAAATTTTCAAAGGAGATAAAACTATATGGATAGTATACTTATTTTTATGTATATTCTCCATGATAGCAGTATATAGTACTATTGGGAATTTAGCATTTAGATTTAATGAAGGTAATACAACATATTATTTGATACAACATATAATAATATTAATTTTTGGAATCGTATTAGCATATTTAGTACATTTAATGGATTATCGCATTTGGGGCTTGATAGCCAAATTATTATTTATTATTGCTATACCATTATTGATAATTACACTATTTAAAGGACAAACCACTAATGATGCAGCTAGATGGTTACGAATTCCTGTTATAGGAATTTCATTTCAAACATCAGATTTTGCTAGGTTCGCATTGATTATACTATTAGCTAGGATAGCATCTGCTAAACAAGATAATATAACTGATTTCAAACATGCATATTTACCAATGATAATAGCTGTCGCTATCACAGTAGGATTGATTTTCCCTACAAATTTATCAACAGCAATTTTGATATTAGCTACTGCACTATTAATAATGTACATAGCAAGAGTGCCATTGAAATATTTACTAGCTACAGTTGGCATAGTAATATTCATCATGGGTATATCGATTTTGATAATGCTACAGATGCCAAATAAAGGACGTGTAGGCACTTGGCAGTCGAGAATAGAAAGTTTTACAAATAAAGATGCGGATGTGTCATACCAAAGAATGAAGGCTGATATAGCTATTGCTAATGGCGGAGTTATAGGAAAATTTCCAGGTAATTCTACTCAACGTGGCACTCTACCCCAATCTCATACAGATTTTATCTATGCAATAATAATTGAAGAATTGGGTATGATAGGAGGCATAGCTGTATTACTTCTATATTGTGTGCTAATGTACAGAGCTATTCATGTGGGCAAACAAAGTAAAGGCTTCTTTGGTGCTTTTTTAGCAATAGGTTTTGGTTTTTATATAGGATTTCAAGCTTTTGTTAATATGTCTGTAACTGTAGGCATCATACCTGTTACTGGACAGCCTCTACCAATGATTAGTAAAGGTGGTACTTCTATTATCTTCACCTCCATAGCGATTGGTATTATCCAAAGCATAGCACGAGATTACCAAAAAAACTTGAATAAAAATGAATCTAATACCGAAGATGAAGATAATGTAGTAGTAGAAAATGAAAGTAAACAATCAGAAAATATTATAACTACATGAAAAACAATAATTTAATTTTAAAAAATTACATTTGATTATGAATAAAATAAAATCTTGGGTTATTTTCTCTGCTGGTGGAACAGGTGGACATATATTTCCTGCTTTAGCTGTCGCTGAGAGGTTAAGAGAGCTACACCCAGATCTTGGCATATTATTTATTGGCAACAAAAATAGAATGGAAGCTAACATTATACCAGAGCATAACTTCCCCATAATTCTATTAGATATGCACGGACTGAATAGGAAAAATTTATTAAAAAATATTAATTTGCCTTTTAAGCTCATAAAATCTTGGATAGAGCTAAATAAGATTTTTAAAAGATTTAAACCCAAAGTAGCTATCGGATTTGGAGGCTATGTTACATATCCTGTACTTAAATATGCTCAGTGGATAGGTGTACCTACTATTGTGCAAGAGCAAAATAGTATTCCTGGTCTTGCTAATATTAAGTTAAGTAAAAAAGCTTCTGCTATTTGTGTAGCTTATCCTACAATAAAAAATTATATAAAAACTCCTAATGTACATCTAATAGGCAATCTAGTAAGAAATGAAATCCTTGTGCCAATGTCTAAAGAACAAGCTGCTAATTTCTGGAATTTAGATATAAACAAAAAAACCATCCTAGCTCTTGGAGGCAGTCTAGGGGCTAAAGCTATAAATGACTTTATTTGCAATATTTTACAAGATTTGATAAAAAATGATATTCAATTAATATGGCAAACTGGTGATAAATATTCCATAGAGAGCTGCATTAATCATGATAAAATAAATAAAAGTATTATTGCTAGACCATTTATTAATGAGATGAGAGAGGCTTATGCTATGGCTGATGTAGTAATAGCTCGCGCAGGTGCAGGTACTTTAGCTGAATTAGCTGCTCTAGCGAAACCATCTATTATTATACCTTCTCCTAATGTCGTGAATAATCATCAATACCTCAATGCTCAAGCTCTTGCTGATAATGATGCAATTATTTTATTAGATGAAAATTTATTAGATACTAAAGGAAAAGAAATGATTATAGATTTAATAAATAATGATTCTCTACAAAAACAATTAAGTGAAAACATTAGTAAATTTCATAATCCAAATGCTATGGATGATATCATCGAATTAATAGAAAAATATTTAAAAAATTAAAAGTAATGAAACTCAATAATATAGAAATACAAAATATATATATGCTTGGCATAGGAGGAGTAGGCATGGGAGCCTTAGCCCAATATTTTCTTTACTATGGTTGTCAAGTATATGGTTACGATAGAGCACACTCAGAAATATGCGAAATTTTAGAAAATAAAGGTGCTAAAATTCATTATCAGTCTAATATTAATCTAATACCTAATGATGTAGATATTGTTATTTATACACCAGCTATACCTTTTGATTTTGATGAATTACAAATCATTAAAAATAGAAATTTACCTATTTATAAAAGAAGCGATATACTAGCAATGATAACCCCACAATTAGAAACATATGCTGTAGCTGGTTCTCATGGTAAATCTACTATTACTGCTATGCTTTCTCATATATGGAGTACCGCAAATAGAGATTTCATAGCTATGGTAGGAGCTCTTGTCAAAGATTATGAAAATAATTTTATTATCAATGGTGAACCCAAAGAATTCATTGTAGAAGCAGATGAATATGATAAAACTTTTTTGAAATTCACTGTTGATACAGGAATAATAACATCTATAGAACCAGATCATTTAGATATTTACAAAAATTTCGATGCTTTAAAAGGTGCATTTAGAGAATTTGTTAATAAAATTAAAAACGAAATTTGGATAGATGAAAATGTGAATTTGCAAACTGATAAAAATATAAACACCTATGGCTTGTCGAATAAATCAGATATCTATGCATATAATATAAGATTAGAAGATGGAAAATTTGTTTTTGACATTTACTCTAATTACCATCATGTAAAAATAGAAAACCTAAAGTTGAATATAGCTGGCATGCATAATATCAGGAATGCAACTGCGGCGATAGCTATTGCTTTATCAAAAAATATTAATATAGATCAAATAAAAAAAGCCATTAATACCTATCCTGGATTAAAAAGACGTTTAGATTTAATTTATAATGGTAAAAGTAAAAAATATTATGATGATTATGCACATCATCCTACTGAAATAGATACATTATTTGATACGTTAAAAACTTTATATCCTGATAAAACTTTTTGTGCTATTTTTCAACCTCATTTATATAGTAGAACTTCGTATTTAGCTGATGCTTTTGCCACTTCATTATCTAAATGGGATAGAATAATTTTATTAGATATTTATCCAGCTAGAGAAAAACCAATAGATGGCATTACATCTGAATGGTTATTAAGTAAAATCAACAATAATAATAAATATCTAATGTCAAAAGATGAATTATTAACAAATTTAAATAATATTAGCGAAGATATTTTAGTAACTATTGGTGCTGGAGATATAGAGAGCCTCCGAGAACCAATAAAAAATAAATTAATGGAATATGAAACATAAAAAGTGGTTAATAACATTAAGTATTATTTTACCAATAATCATAATTATTGGCTGGCTAGCCATTAGAGACAGGTTAGCAGCCACTTCTATTTCTCGAATAGAGCTAAACATAAATACAGCAGACACTAATAAAATAATAGATTCTACTTATGTTTTAGATCTAATTTACCAAGTTACTCCTAGAGTGATAGGATTGATGATAGAGGATTTCCCATTAGATAAGGTTTATCAAACAATTAAAAAATCGAATTATGTAGAGAATGTATTTTGTAATATCAAATTAGATGGCACACTAAAGATAGATGTTTGGGCACGTTGTCCATTATTGCATATCATTACTAATGATGGTTATGAATGTATTATAGACACATCTGGATTTATAATGCCAGTACCTAAAAAGTATAATTTATATATTCCAGTAGCTTATGGCAATATTAAAACAAAAGTAAAAATTGGTTCAAAAGTAAAAAATATCAAATCCTACACTTATGAATCAAAAGATTTTACTGAATTAGATAAGCTCTATTATCTAGCAAAAAATATAAAAAATAATGAAGTAGCAAAATTACTATTTTGGGATATTTATGTAGAAAATCAAAAATCTTTCTATCTATACCCAATTGTTGGCAATCAATATATACGGTTAGGAGATGTAGATCAGATAGATGATAAACTAGAAAACATCTCGATTTTCTATAATAACATACAACATATTTCAGATATTAGTAATTTTGTTGGATTTGATTTGAGGGTACCACCACAAGTAATAGCAATCAAGCAATTATGAAAGAGATTTTAAATTTTAAAAAATATATAATATGAAAAAACAAATTAATAATTCAGAAGAGCAAATTTACGTGGGCCTAGATATAGGCACCACAAAATTAGCAATGGTTGCGGGTAAACAAAATGTAGATGGGAAGCTAGAAATCATAGGACATGAAGTTTCTACTAGCAAAGGTGTGAGAAGAGGAACAGTAATCAATGTGCAAAAAACTGTTGATGGACTAAAAGAACTCAAAACAAGGATGTTAAATGATTTTGGCATAGACGTAGGAATAGTAAATCTCGGCATCGCTGGCAAATATGTGGAAAGTATAAATGTAGAACATAGCATGATGCGCAAAAATCCTAAAAACATGATTACTGAACAAGAAATAAATGATTTTTTAGAAACAGTAAATCACATGCTCAAACAACCTGGTAAGGAAATCATACACTTAATACCACAGGAATATATTATAAATGATGAAAGTGGTATAATAGATGTAATAGGTGCAGTAGGTACTAGTTTAAAATGCAAATTTCATGCCGTCGTAGCAGATATGTCTGCCGTAGAAATGTTGAAAGATTGCGTTACTATGGCCGATATGGATATAGCAAATATTATGCTCGAGCCTATAGCCTCAGCTAAAGCTGTATTAGAAGAACAAGAAAGGGAAGGTGGTGTAGTTTTAGTAGATATAGGTGGTGGTACTACTGATATAGCAATTATTAAAGACGGTATCGTTAGACATACTTGTGTAATTCCTTTCGGCGGCGAAGCTATCACAGAAGATTTAAAAAATGGATTATCTCTTTTAAAAGATGAAGCAGAAATTTGTAAACTAAACTATGGGAATGCTATACCTGCTGATGTGAATCCTAATGATGTAATCGCTTTTCAAGCAATGAAAAATTTCCCTACTAGGGAGTTTTCTCTTAAAGCAATTAGTGAAATTATTAGTGCTAGATTAACAGAAATTTTAGAAACTGTAAATTATGAAATACATTTATCACAAATATCTTCTCCATTGATTGGAGGTATAGTACTAACTGGTGGCGGTTCATTAATCAAAAATACTACTCAATTATCTTCATATATCACTGGAATGTCTGCTAGAATAGGTAGTCCCAATCACTTATTATCGCATGATACTCCTAATACATTACTTTCGCCACAATATTCTACAGTTATTGGTTTACTACTAAATGCTATAGAAAATGACAAGTATAAATTCTCTCTAAATAATAAACTAAATGATACCAAAATAGCAGCCCAACAAGATAAAAAAGAAAAAAAACGCAAATTTGATATTTTTGGTAATCTAGCAAATTTCTTCGATTAAAAAAATTTAAAATTATGGAAAAACAATCATTTGAATTCATATTACCAACATCAGAATCTCCTATTATTAAAGTTATGGGGATAGGTGGTGGTGGATGTAATGCTGTCAAACATATGTTTGACAAAGGCATCAAAGGAGTAGATTTTGTTATTTGCAATACAGATGTGCAAGTTTTAGAATCTAATCCTATACCTACAAAAATAAAATTAGGTGACACAGGATTAGGAGCAGGCTCTAAACCAGAAATTGCTAAACAAGCTGCAGAAGATAGCTCTGAAGATATTAGTGAAATTCTAAAAAATAATACCAAAATGTTATTTATCACTGCTGGTATGGGCGGTGGCACAGGTACTGGCGCTGCACCTGTTGTTGCTAAAATTGCTAAAGACCTGAATATCCTTACCGTAGCTATTGTAACTACTCCATTCATGTTCGAAGGGAATATACGATATCAACAAGCCATGACAGGCATCGACGAACTACGTCAAAATGTAGATGCTCTACTAGTAATACATAATGAAAAATTATTTGATCTTTACCCTGAGTTGAAAATTAGCAATGCCTTTTCAATAGTAGATGATATCTTATTAACAGCTGCTAAAGGTATAGCAGAAATAATTACCGTTGCTGGAGTAGTAAATGTAGATTTCGAAGACGTAAAAACAGTGATGAAAGATAGTGGAATAGCATTGATGGGAACAGGATATGCTGAAGGCGAAAATAGAGCTATCAAATCTCTTGAAACAGCTATTCATTCTCCCTTATTAAGTGAAATTTCAATAATTGGAGCACAAAATGTATTATTATATATCTCTTATGGCAGTGATGAACTAACTATTAGAGAATTTAATGAAATGACTTCATATCTAAAAAATGAAACTGGCGGCGCCAATGTAATATGGGGCAACTCTTTTAATCCAGAATTAAATGGAGTACAAGTAACCATTATTGCTACAGGTTTTAATGCAAATAATTCTACAATAAATGCTAATCAAAATTATGAAAATAAAAACTTTAATTCTTTAAATGCTGGTGAAGGGAAAATTGGTTATGGTAGAAACTATAAAGACGACCAAGAATTAGAAAAATTCGAAAATGAACCTGCATACATTAGAAAAGGTAAAAAAATAAATTTAAATGCACCCACAAGTGGTAATATAACCGTTAAAATAAATAAAAATAATACTACTATTGGAGAGAATAATTACTTGTATAAACATGTAGATTGATATGATTCTATTGGATGAAACTCATCTATTGTTTTACTTAAAACAGATTTTTCTGCAAAATATTAAAAAAATAAGACCAGATAGTAGTATCAGCCTAAACTAAGTGGTATTTTGTTTTAATTTTATGTAGGTAATAAGTTCAAATAATTAAAAAGCAAGATTTCCTCAATAATTATCAGGCTATTGAGCTATTAAAAGGTTATTAATTCTGGGGGAAGATCAATTATATATTTTTGTTTAACTTTTCATGTCAAATATTTTTATTAATTTTGTAAAAAATAAAAACTATGGAATATACAACTGAAAACATAGAAAAAATGCTGGCTCTGACCAAAGAGGGCAAAAGAGAATTCTTAGATAATCTCCACGAATTCCTCAATGAGAACAGATTGA
>JAHDSP010000262.1 GCA_018432645.1 Bacteroidales bacterium
CAAGCTATAAATACTGTTCATCCCAATGTAGCTGTTTTAGTAATGACAGATAGAGAAGGTAATTTGCTTCTCAAACATACTGGAGAAAATAAAGTCCAAAATAGTCAGATAAAAGAGGAGCTAAAGCGAAGGGTATCAGAGAACAATTTAATATGTTTTAAACCGAACGAAGAGTTCCAGCAAGCAATAATAGAATCACCAAGCAAAAAGGTATTAGTTAGACGTAAAACGAAAGGATTAACGGTTTATAGTGTAAAGATTGCAGAGAAAAAGATAAACAATTTTCTAGTTTGGATGATGAGATTCAGAGGAGTAGCTACAAAGTATCTGCAGAACTACCTTATGTGGTTTGTAGTGATGAATAAGTACTTGAAAGATGAGGTAGAATCAGACATCGGGCGACTATTGAACTTGTCATCACATGATAGGTGGGCGTGGGAGCGGTATTGGAGCTTGATGAAGTTGAAATATTGATATAATACTTAATTTTAAACAATAAAAATTGTTAATTTCCTCACCCCTTTTTAAATCCACCTAAAATATTTCATAATATATCTTTTGTCTCCCACTTCTAATTTACAATTATTCCTTCATCCATTATTTAAAATCATTCATTTTCTATTTATTTATAATTATTAATTTTGACACAAGTTTTTAAAATTTTACATATTTATGCTTAATTATATAAAAGGTGATATCGTTTTTTTAAATCCCTCAAAAGTTGTTATAGAAACTGCTGGGATAGGCTATGAAGCTCAAATTACTTTAAATACTTATGAAAAAATAAAAGATGCTTCCAATATATCACTATTGATAAACTTAATATGGAAGGAAGATGGTCCAATACTCTATGGTTTTGCTGATGAAGAGGAAAGAGAAGCTTTCAGATTATTAATAAGTGTTAATAGCATAGGTGCTAACACTGCTCGTACTTTACTCTCTACACTTACTCCGCAAGATTTATATACTGCTATTCAAAATAAAGATATCAATAAATTACAAAAGGTTAAAGGTATTGGTGCTAAATCTGCTGAACGTATCTTGGTGGAATTAAAAAATAAAATCCCTGAAATTGAATTAACTGGAGAAAATTTATCTAATTTAGATACTAATTTTTATCATGATTCGTTATTAGCTTTAAGGCAATTAGGATATTCTATGAAAGAAGCAGAGACAGCACTCAGTAAAGTATTAAAAAATCATTCTAAAGATGAATATAATTCTTTAGACAAACTCATTAAACTTGCATTCAAATATTTATAAACTCGCAATATAGTGAAAAAAATATTCCGATTTACTTCACCGTTTATTAATAAATTATTTTTTATTTCTATATTATCTTTTTTTACTTTTTATTCCTTTTCACCAACTATTTTTTTTGCTAGTTCTCCATTAGGTCAAAATAGTTATTTCATTGGTCCCCCTGATACTTTAGATTCACTCATATATCCTATACAAGATCAGCAGATTACAGGTCCACCTCCATTGATTTCTTCCCCCTGGGATATTGTGCCCAAAAATCTCAAGGATACAATTATTTATGATCCTGCTAGTAATACTTATGATTTTCAGCAAAAAATAGGTAATATTAATTTGCGTTATCCATATCAAATGACTTTTGATGAGTATAATGAATATGATTTTCAAAAAGCATGGCAAAGACAATGGCATCAATCTTTGGTACAGCAATCTCGAGGTATAGGTATTTTTGATTCTCTCTTTAGGATGCACGTAAAAGATGATGGAGTCTTTGGTAGTGGCTTAATAGATATTAGACCAAGTGGTACTGCTGAAATTATTTTTGGTTACAAAGGCTATCGCAGAGACGATCCCGCCCTCACAGTTAAGCAAAGACGTTATGGCAATTTTAATTTTGATGAAAAAATTCAACTAAATTTAATGGCTAAAGTCGGTGATAAAGTTAATTTCAATGTTAGGTATAATACAGAATCTAATTTTACTTTTGATAATCAGATTAAATTAGAATATGAAGGCAAAGAGGATGAAATTATTAAAAAAATAGAAGCTGGTGATGTAACTCTACCACTTAATAGCACTCTGATAAGTGGTAGTCAAAGTCTTTTTGGCCTTAAAACTCAGTTACAGTTTGGCAAAGCTACTGTAACTGCTGTACTTTCGCAGCAAGAAAGTGAAACTAATACTATCACAGTCTCTGGTGGTGCAGAGGTCAGCGAATTTAAAATAAATGCTCTCGATTATGAAGAAAACAAGCATTTTTTCATATCTCAATTTTTCTACAATAATTATAATAAATACCTAGAACGCTTACCTATTATTTCTAGTCCTATTAATATAACTAAAATCGAAGTTTGGATTACTAATATTGGTCCAGCTACTCAAGAAAATAGAAATATCGTAGCTTTTCAAGATATAGGTGAGTATGATCCTTATAATCAAAATGTTTTACCAAACTTCACTCCAGATGCTTATTTGCCTAGTAATAGATCTAATAATCTTTTTCAACTTATTAATACTTCAAACATTAGAAATTTAAATGATGTAAATTCATATCTATCTTCACGAGATTTCAAAATGGGTACTGATTATGAAAAAATAGAAAATGCACGCAAGTTATCTCAATCAGAATATACTGTGAATAGTCAATTAGGATTTGTTTCTCTCAATATCAGACTTCGTCCAGATCAAGTGTTGGCTGTAGCTTATCAATATACAGTTGTAGGCAGTGATAGTGTTTATCAAGTAGGAGAATTTTCTACTGATGGTATAGATCCTCCTAATTGTTTAGTTGTTAAATTATTAAAACCTGCCTCAGTAAATACTAAATTACCTGTTTGGAACCTAATGATGAAAAATGTTTATTCTATTGGTGGCTATCAGATTAGTAATGAAGATTTTAGATTAAATATTATTTATAAAAGTGAAAATCTCGGTGTAGGTGCTGGGTATTTGACAGAATCTAACCTGAAATATATTCCTCTAATTAGAGTTTTAGGTTTTGATAGATTAAATATTAATGGTGATCCTGAGCCAGACGGATTATTTGATTTTATAGATAATGCAGCTACTGGCGGAGGGACTATTAATTCAAAAAATGGGCGTATTTATTTCCCTGTTGTAGAACCTTTTGGTAAAGATCTTAGAAGTAAATTTGATGATCCTAACTTGGCAAATAAATATTGCTTTGACTCTTTATATACTACTACTAAAACTGTAGCTGAGCAAATTGCTAATAAAAATAGATTTACTATTGAGGGGTCTTATAAATCTAGTGTGGGTAGTGAGATTAGTTTAAATGCTATTAATATTCCACAAGGATCTGTGAAAGTAACTGCTGGTGGGCTCCTTTTGCAAGAGAATGTGGATTATACTGTAGATTACACTATGGGACGCGTCAAAATTATTAATCAAGGAATACTCACTTCTGGCGTACCAATAAATGTAACTGTTGAAAATAATACTTTTTTTAATTTCCAAACTAAAACTTATCTAGGTGCACATGTAGATTATAAAATTAATAACAATTTCATCGTCGGCGGTACTATAATACATCTCACAGAGAAACCTTTTACTACTAAAGTGAATATCGGCTATGAACCTATTTCTAATACCATTTGGGGAGCAAATGTATCTTATCAGACTCAGTCTACTTTGATTACTAAAATTATAGATAAATTACCTTTTGTTAGTACTAAAGATCCTTCAAATATTAGTATTGATGCTGAATTTGCAAATTTAATTCCTGGACATAATAGAGCTATTGGCAAAGAAGGTAATTCCTTTATAGATAATTTCGAAGGAAGTATGAGTAGTATAACACTTAAAAATCCTTTTTCCTGGCAATTGGCTTCTATCCCTCAAGGACAACCAACGATTTTCCCCGAGGCAGCTGATGATTCTACTCTTGCTTCAGGATTTAATAGAGCTTTATTATCATGGTATACTATAGATCCAAGTGTCTTTTTTAGAAATAATTCTACAACGCCACCAAATGTAAATAAAGAAATGCTTAGCAATCATTATATGCGAGAAGTGTTAGAGTCTGAGTTATTTCCTGCTAAAGAATTTCCTAATGGCATTGTCCCTAATTTAGCTACGCTAGATTTAGCTTATTATCCTACAGAACGTGGTCCATATAATTTTGATGCCTCTCCTACTGTGGTGTCTGCTGGCATAAATGCACAAGGTAAACTGGCAGACCCTTCTACTCGTTGGGCTGGCATTATGAGGACTATCGAAACTTCTAATTTCGAAGAAACTAATGTAGAATATATTGAATTTTGGCTATTGGATCCATTTATTTATAATACCAATAGCTCTGGTGGTAAACTTTATATTAATCTCGGTGATATTTCTGAAGATGTTTTATTAGATCATAAAAAAGCTTTTGAAAATGGCTTACCTACTGGCCCAGAAATGACAGGAGTAGATAGTACTCAATGGGGTGTAGTCCCCAAATACCAAGCTTTAGTCAATTCTTTTGATGCTAATTTAGATGCTAGAAAATATCAAGATGTTGGTTATGATGGACTATCAGATGATAATGAGAGAACCTATTTTAATAGTTATTTACAATCTATTGCTTCTTTATATGGCACTGGATCTGTCGCTTATCAATTAGCTTTGAATGATCCATCATCAGATAATTATCGTTATTTCAGAGGTTCAGATTATGATAATCTGGGTTATGATATTTTACAACGTTATAAATATTATAAAAATTCAGATGGCAATAGTCCTACTCCAGATATGAGTAATGAATCTTATCCTACTAGTGCTACTAATAATCCTAATAGCGAAGATATCAATAGAGATAATACACTGAACGAATTAGAAAGATATTATCAATATGAAATCAATCTGAATCCTAATGAAATGGTAATAGGAGAGAATTATATTACAGATATTTACACTGCTAGTGTTAAATTGCCTAATGGTAATTCAGAGAAAGTGAAGTGGTACCAATTCAAAGTGCCAGTAAAAAGACCCGACAAAGTTGTAGGCGATATTAGAGATTTTACTTCTATACGTTTCATGAGAATATTTCTAAAAAATTGGAGCGATTCTGTTGTATTACGTTTCGGTACTATGAATTTAGCTCGCAGTCAATGGCGTAGATATTCTTATTCTTTATTGCAACCAGGAGAATATTTGCCTGGTAATGAACAAAATCTGACAACTTTCGATATTACTAACTTGAATATCGAAGAAAATGGTTCTAGAAAGCCAATACCATATGTGATGCCTCCAGGATTAGAACGTGAAATCAATTATGGTACTACTAATCTACAAAAACAAAATGAACAATCTCTCTCTATCAAGGTTTGTCATTTGATAGATGGTGATGCTCGTGGTATTTTCAAAAGTACAGACTATGATTTTAGATATTATAAAAAAATCAAAATGAATGTACACTCTGAGGAGGTAGATCCATTAAATTATCCTTTAAACGATGGAGATTTAACACTATTTATTAGATTGGGAACTGATTTTGACAGAAATTACTATGAATATGAAATTCCTCTTCATCCTACTCCATGGGGTAATTACAGCTCTGATGATGATAGTCGTAAACGAATCTGGGCTGATTCTGTTGAGCTAGTATTAGATAAATTAGTACAATTAAAATTAGAACGTAATACTATTCTACGTAGTGATGATAATGCAAATATTACACTTTTCACTCCTTATTCTGGCCAAGATGAGAATGGTAAATATACTATCGTAGGTAATCCCAATTTAGCTGAAGTTAAAGTAATTTTAATAGGTGTACGTAATCCTAAAACTGGGACTTATCCTAATGATGATGGTAGACCTAAATGTGCTGAAGTATGGATAAATGAATTGAGAGTAAATACTTTTGACGAAAAAGGTGGATGGGCTGCTACTGCTCGTATGAACATGGGTTTAGCTAATATAGGTAATATAATGTTTGCTACTACCTTATCTACTGCTGGCTTTGGCTCTATCGAAAAGAAAGTTTATGAACGTCAGCTGGATAATGTTACTTCTTATGATCTTTCTCTAAATCTAGATGTTGGCAAGCTTCTACCAGAGAATTTTTATTTGCGTATTCCTATGCATGTTGACTTTTCTGAAATGATAGCTAATCCACAGTACAATCCTTTAGATCCAGATGTTTACCTACGTGATGACCTAGAAACATATGACACTGAAAGGGAAGTAGATAGTGTAAAGCGACTCGTACAATCTTATACGCAGAGAAAAGGTATTAACTTTATGAATGTCAAAAAACTAAGACCACCTACTGCTAAAGGCAATCCTAAAATTTATGATCTTTCTAATTTTGATGTTTCTTTTGCTTTCAACCAAATTTATATTCGCAATCCAGAGATAGAATACAATAAAAAGAAAGAATACACCGCCTCTATTGCTTATAATTATAACTCTAATCCTAAAAATTATGTTCCTTTCAAGAATGTTAAATTCCTTAATAATAAATATCTGAAATTAATTGGAAATTTTAACTTTTATCTTTTACCTAAATCCATTTCACTGTCTACTGATATGTATAGACTATATGAAGAGAATAGATGGCGAAATAAATCCTCCAATTTAGTAATTATTGAACCAAATTTTATTAAAAATTTTACCTGGAATAGAAATTATTCTATAAAATATGATTTAACAAGAAATTTGCGATTAGATTATACTGCTAATGCTAATGCACGTATAGATGAGCCACCAGGTAGAATAGATAAAAGAGATAGCGATTATAGAGAAAAACGAGATTCTATCATTAGAAATATTACAAACTTTGGTAGAATAACTAATTTTAATCAAAGAGTACAAGCTAACTATAACTTGCCTCTCACATATATTCCTATTTTAGATTGGATGAATGCATCTGTGCAATATACGGGTAACTATACATGGACAGCAGCACCACTATATAAAGATTCTACAGGTGAATATACAGAGTACCCATATGGGAATAATTTACAAAACAGTCGTACTTTTTCTTTTAATGTTAATGGCAATTTCAATAGATTATACTCTAAAATTAATTATTTGAAAAATATATTGAGTCCACCCCCTCCTACTCGTCAGCAAGAGGAAGATTCTACTCAAAAAGGGCCATCTATTGGTAAACAGATTTTAGATAATGTTTTACGTTTCTTGATGATGACTAAAAATATAAGTATTAATTATTCTGTTTCTGATGGTAATATGCTTACTGGGTATAGAGGTGAACCCCAAGCTCTCGGAATGGAATTTAAAAATATGACACCTGGATGGGGATATGTATTTGGTTGGCAAGAAGATATAAGAGACAGATTAGTTGCTAATGATTTATTTACTAAAGATACTACTCTGAATACTCCTTATATTACCAATTATTCCGAAAATTTAAATATTAGAGCTACCTTAGAACCTATTAAGTATCTTTCTATAAATATTACTGCTATTAAAAACCAAACTTGGAGCAATAGAGAATATTTTAGATATAATGGAAGTGAATTTACATCATATACACCTATCACTACAGGTAGTTTTAGCATGTCTATTATTAGTACTAAAACATCTTTTGCTAAAAATGCTAAAGATTTCTCTAATAAGAATTTCAAAATGCTTCTAGATATTCGTCCAGATATAGCTGTAATGGTAGCTCAACGTAGTCCTGTGTGGAATGGAACTTTTGTTACAGATTCTATTTCTGGAATATTATATCCTGATGGTTATGGACCTACTTCGCAGAATGTGTTAATTCCTGCATTTCTAGCTGCATATACGGGGCATAATCCCGAGAAATATGTTAAAACTATTTTCCCTTCTATTCCTTTGCCTAACTGGAGAATAAGTTATACAGGATTAAATAAAATTGATTTATTAAAAAAATATTTTTCTTCTGCTACAATCACTCACGGATATACATCCAACTATACAGTAGGCTCATTTGCTAATAATCCATTATTTTCTGATCCAGACGCAGATGGCTATACAACAGTGAGAGACGCTCTGCACAATTTCTTACCACAATATGAGATCTCTCAAGTGTCGATATCAGAAAATTTTAATCCTATCTTAGGTATACAATTAAATTGGATAAATAGCCTAGTGACTACTCTAGATTGGAAAAAATCTCGAAATGTTGCTTTAAATACATCTAATGTACAAATAACTGAAATTAATACTACTGAATGGGTGATAGGCGTAGGTTATAGGTTCAAAGACTTGAGTTTCGATATTCGCACAGGAGGACAAACTAGAACTATTAAAAGTGATTTAAATCTCAAAGCTGATGTGTCTATAAGAGATAATATTACAATACTAAGACGCATAGTAGAAGAGGTAAATCAAGTAAGTGCAGGACAAAAAATAATCTCGATTAATCTGTCAGCAGACTATCAATTTTCGAAAAATATCACCTTGAGGGCATTCTTTGACCAAATAATTAATAATCCACATGTGGCTTCTCAATATTATAATACTTCAACTAATTTCGGTATAAGCATTAGATTTTCACTAGCAATGTAAGCAACCTATTTCTATGGATAAATTCTCTTTCATAAAGCATGAAAATATTTTTCTATGAGGTGGATTTTAGATTATTATTAATTTTGTTAAAAATTAGTAACATAAAGGTTAAATCTTTTATTTCATAATTGCCCATTCTCTATGAGAGTTACGATTATTTCTATATTACGATCTTTACCATTAGGGTCATAAGTTTCTTTTAAATCTAACCCAAAAATTCTGGCTATCCCCTGATAAAGAGAAGTGAGAAAACCGCCACGATAATCTTTAATTAAATTATAAGATGTCTTACTTGTTTCTCTATAAACCAATTTTATCAATATTTTACCTTGTGTGCGAGTGAGATTTCTTATATCTTTTTCATATTGTGCACGTAATTCTTTTTCTAATCTATTTTTTTCTTTTTCTAATTCTTTAGGATTATTAATAGTATTGAGATATTTATTAATTTCATTTACTTTATTTGCAATCAATTTAGCATAAGGATATGCTTTTTTCACGTCACGTACCAATTTTGTATAAGCAATATATTCTTTATTTGTGCCTTCAAATTTATAATAATAATATGTGATAGTATCCAATGGCAAATAAGGCAATGTATCACCATGATAAACTATAGCTTTAATAGGTAATTGATCGGCATTATTTTGTGCATTAAGGTTAAAAACTAAAAAAAAAAGTGGAATTAAAAATAATTTATTAGATTTCATGCAACTTGAGATTGATTATTCTCATTTTTATGCAAATGTTGTTCCACAAATTTTTTATCGATAATAATTTTTGATTCATCAAGATTAGGAGTGTAATACATAAGATCTATCATGATTTTTTCCATAATGGACCTCAGACCTCTAGCGCCGAGTTTTAGCTCATTAGCTTGTTGTACAATAGCATCTAGTGCATCATCACTAAACTCTAACTCAATATTATCGATTTCAAATAAAGCCTTATATTGCTTAACTAATGCATTTTTTGGTTCAGTTAGTATGCGTTTCAATACTTCATTATCTAAAGGTTTTAAAGTAGCTATCACTGGAATACGGCCAATAAATTCTGGTATAAGTCCAAATTTACGTAAATCTACAGGTGCCACATACTGCAATATATTTTTATCATCGTCTATGATGGCATTTTGAGAAGCTCCAAATCCAATAGTAGATGTTTTCACTCTGTTGGCAATTATTTTATCTAACCCATCAAAGGCACCACCGCAAATAAAAAGTATATTCGAAGTATTTAGATGAATAAATTCTTGCTCTGGATGCTTACGCCCACCTTCTGGTGGTACAAAAACTACGGAACCTTCTAATATTTTCAATAATGCTTGCTGCACACCTTCTCCACCTACATCTTTAGTTAAGCTGGGATTATCACTTTTTCTACTTATTTTATCTATCTCATCGATGTAGATTATACCCATTTCAGCAGCTTTCACATCATAATTAGCATTTTGCAAAAGTCTAGTCAGAATAGTTTCAACATCTTCTCCAACGTATCCCGCCTCTGTCAATGCAGTAGCATCAGCTATAGCAAAAGGTACATCTAGAAGTTTAGCAATTGTTTTAGCTAATAGAGTTTTGCCAGTACCTGTTTCACCGATTAGAAGTATATTTGATTTTTCTAATTCTACATCTTTGATATTAGGGTTTAATATACGTTTATAATGATTATAAACAGCAACTGATAAAACTTTCTTGGCATAATCTTGTCCAATAATATATTGATCAAGAAAATCATAGATTTCAGAAGGTTTTTTTAATTTTAATTTAGGAGTTTTTTTTGTCTTTTTCCCTTGTTGGTCAATTTGTTTTTTAGCTTCTTCGATACAAATATTACAAATATTAGCATTGAAACCACGTAGCATTAACTCTACTTCATTTGCATTTCGCCCACAAAATGAGCATTTTATATTTTCATAATCTTTTGTAGTCATAATAATAAAAATTAATTATAAAATAAAAACTTACAAATATAGAATAAAAATGGTAATTTATTTTGTTTTAATAAGTACTTCATCTATCATACCATATTCTTTAGCTTCATCAGAACGCATCCAAAAATCTCTATCACCATCACGCTCTACCTTATCTAAAGGTTGTCCAGTATGTAGGGAGATAATCTGATACAATTCATTTTTGAGTTTTTTAATTTCTTTTGCAATAATTTCGATATCAGTAGCTTGACCTTCAGCGCCACCCATAGGTTGATGTATCATAATTCTACTATGTGGTAGAGCAGAACGTTTGCCTTTAGTACCAGCACAAAGGAGTACAGCACCCATTGAAGCAGCTATACCAGTGCAAATCGTTGCGATATCTGGTGCTACATATTGCATTGTATCATATATTCCTAATCCAGCATAAACACCACCTCCAGGAGTATTCATATATAGAAAAACATCTTTTTGTGGATCTGTAGATTCCAAAAATAATAATTGAGCAGTAACTATATTAGATACATAATCATCTATAGGCACACCTAGGAATATTATCCTATCCATCATTAATCTACTAAAAACATCCATCTGAGCAACGTTTAGCTGACGCTCTTCTATAATTGTAGGAGAAATATATCCATTAGACGCCATAATATAATCATCTAGAGTTTGACTACTTATGCCTCTATGCTTGGTAGCATAACTATAAAATTCATCTTTCTTTGACATAAATTTTAATTTTTCTTTAATTTATTTTACAAATTTACAAAAAATATTGAAATATTTTTTTGAAAATGATAATTATGATAATCTTAATGGACCTGCTTAAATAAAGTGATTAAGCATTTAACTATTCGATAATCTAATATTTTTTAATAAAATCGTTAAACAAAACATTTTCATTTGTTTTACAATATTTTGATTTATTTTTTTGATATTATTACTTACTTTTAATAAAAATTTTATATAATTTTGTTTACAAAATACTTAAATTAATTATGAAAAGGTTATTTATTATGATGATTATTTCTTTTTTATTTGCTAGTTGTGTGGGAGTTGTAGAGGTGCAAGAGACTAAAACTAAACCATCTCCCCCTCCTCATGCTCCTGCTCATGGTGTCAGAGCTAAATATCAATATAGATATTATCCGTCATTAGGTATTTATTATGATATTGATAGAGGCATTTATTTCTATTTAGAATCTGGTATTTGGAAATCTTCTAATGCTCTTCCTAGTAATATTACTATAAGTTTAAATGATTATGTGGTTGTAGATTTAGATACAGATAAACCATATAAATATTATAATAAACACAAAAAACAATATCCATCGCATTCTAATAGTAAAAATAAAAAACCAAAAAAATAAATTTTTTATTTTAATGAATAAATTACTAATTATTAGTGGACCATCTGGAGTAGGGAAGAGCCCATTATTGAAAGCTTTTAATAAATTATATCCAAATATTGCAAAAAATTATAAAAAACTAATTTTATATAATAGTCGTTCTGCTAGACCTAATGAGGTGGATGGAGATGATTATTATTTTAGAACAAAAGATCATCTAAATTCTTTAAGAACTAATAAAAATTACTTAGTTTTTGATGTCCGTGATGATATACAAGCATTAGATATTAATGAATTATTAAATAATCTACATAAAAACAATCTGATTTTCGAAGGTAATCCTTTTGTGGGATCTGAGCTAATAAAAAGTAATTTATTACGCGATGTAGAAAAATTGAGCCTTTTCATTTCACCTTTATCTCTGGATGAAATTTTGTTTTTTAAAAATAATGAAAATATTATTTTATCTGAATTAATTACAGACATAATGCGTAGAAAATTATTAAAGAGAGCTCAGAAGCAAAAAGGTATTTTATCAATTAAGGATTTAGAAAATATCGAAACAAGAGCAAAAAGTGCTTATGAGGAACTAAAACTATCGATTAATTTTGATTTTGTTGTGCCTAATCATGATGGCGAAGACAGCGATCATTGGGACACATTTTATTATCCTATAGGTGATGCTAGAAAAACTTTGATGGCTTTAGTAGATTTATTAGAAAATAACAAATCATCTTTTGCCGAAAAATGGAATGAAAATTTATTGTAATTTTATTAAATAAAAATTTTATGAGTCCAGAGCAATATTCATTATTAGTAGAAATAATAGGATACATAGCTTCTGCTTTTGTACTGTTATCAGTGATGATGCGTTCTATAGTGAAGCTTCGTTGGTATCTTTTGGTTGGTAATATTTTTTATGTTATTTATGGCGTTATGATAAATGCCATGCCAGTAATACTTTTGAATGCTATTAATGGTATTTTGAATATTTATTTCCTATATCAAGCTCATAAGCAATATGGTGATTTCGAAATTATTAATATATCACCAGATGAAAATATTGTTAAATATTTCATTAATCATTTCAAAAATGATATCAAAAAGTTTTTTCCTAATTTCGAAAATATAAAATCTGATGAAGATAATTATATTCTGATGAAAGACAATGCTATAGTAGGTTTATTTGCTTTTAAGCATTTCGAGTCAGAGGTAGATATTTCTATTGATTATGTAACGCCTACTTATAGAGATCTTAAGCCAGCAAAATTTTTATTTTATAAATCTGAATTTTTTAAATCTATGGGTGTGAAGCAGCTAATCACCTATTCAGCAGTGCCTACACATACAAAATATTTAAATAAAATTGGATTTAGCAAAACTGTTGATAATAGATTTATTTTAAAAATCGAATAAAAATTTTTTCATTAAAAAATTTTTATTAATTTTGCAATCTGATTTTTAGGGCGATTAGCTCAGTTGGTTCAGAGCGCCTGCCTTACAAGCAGGAGGCCAATGGTTCGAATCCATTATCGCCCATTTTATTTCTAATTTCTTCCCTTAATTTTATATTTTTTTAGCTCTTCGAGAAAATCGCTATCTGTTTCTATATAATTGCCTATTACAATAGCATTTACACCCTTGTCGAAATATGTATCTATAATTTCTATATTTTTTATTCCACCACCTATGATTATTGGTAAATTTACAATATTTTTTAACTCATTTATTAAATTAGGATTTAATGGATTTACGGCACCAGATCCTGCTTCGATGTATATTAATTGACTACCACTATATTTAGCTGCCAGACAAGTAGCTATTAAAATATCTTTTTTATTGTGAGGAATAGGAATTGTCTGAGTCAAATATGCTGTGCTACTAATATTGCCACCATCTACTAAAATATATGCTGTAGGTATCGCAGATATTCCCATTTTATAAATTATCGGAGCAGCAATTAACTGCTGTCCTATCATATATTCCGGATTTCTTCCCGAAAAAAGTTGCATGAAAAGTATACCATCAGCATTGTTGACTATTTGCAAATAATTCCCAGGGAATATTATCACTGGAACCTTAGTTTCTCTTTTTAATATGTTGATGATTTCTTTATATTTTTCTATATCAAAAATCAGACTTCCCCCTATTAAAAAAAAATCACAAATACCGTCTTTGCCAGCATTAATATATTTGTTTAATAATTTGTCATCAGTTTTATCGGGATCTATTAAAATAGCAATAGAGCCTGATTTCAAAAATAAGTTGTAAATTTGTACAGTCATTTTCTAAAAAATTTTTATCAAAAATAATCATTATGAAAGAAATAAACTTTTTATTAATTTTTTTCGTATTTTCTCTTTTATTAAATTCACAAAATAATAATATGATAGTATATGATAGCACATTAAATCAGCAAGTGCTTATAGACAAAATAGATAGCAAAGATTTACAACATCCTATTTTTGCAGAATATTATAAATTTTATTTTGAAAGTTATAACCC
>JAHDSP010000532.1 GCA_018432645.1 Bacteroidales bacterium
CATCTATGGTTAAATTAACAAAATAATGAGCTCCGCTCATATCATATGAATGTTTATAAATAGGAAGAGTAATCATAAAAATGTATTAAAAAAATTAAAATCTCATGCTAAGACTAATGCTAGGCATTACAGGTAATTGATAAACTGTTTCGCCAGTTACTCTATCAATGTAGAATATATTTTTTCTATTATATACATTGGTAATACTAGCTACAGCATCTAAAGTTACAGTTTCAGAGATATGAAATTTGTGAGTGTAGCTGAGGTCTAGCCTATGATAAGTAGGTAATCTGCCATTATTAATATCGCCATATAAAATTCCTAAAATATCATTAGTACTTAAAATATCATTGTTTAAATTAGAAAAACTAGCTTGAGGATAATAGCCTGCAGTTTGAGTAAAAGCAAATCCAGAGCCGAAATTCCACCTTAGAGATACTTCATTATTATTTAATTTGCCCCATTTATAAGTTGACAAGAAATTAAGATTATGACGTCTATCATAATGTGGTGGATAAACTGTATAACCATCATCTCTGTGTATAAATCCAAATGAGTATGCTATCCAAATATAAATAGATTTTTTTTCATATTTCACAGACACATCTACACCCTCAGCATCACCCGACTCTATAATAAAATCTTTTTTTAGCTCGTCAGGTTTATCAGAATATACTTCAATATCATCATAGATTTTATTTCTATTGAGGTTTTGTAAAATAGAAAAGTTTTTAAAATACGGTTCTATATTAATAGCAAAATAATTATTAGGATTTATTTCGAAACCTAAAATAATATGTTGAGCTTTTTGTAAACGAGAATTGACTGGTTCATCTTTATAAGTATCTGGCAGATTATCACTACCTGATAAAAAGCCGTAGAATAAGTTCACTACATCTCTATCATCCGAAGCACTTATAAGATTTTGAGAATAAAGACCTGCAGCAAATTTAATTCTAAATTTGTCAGATAAATTATATTTAATAGCTAATCTAGGCTCTGGCGAAACTTCTGATAAGCTACCATAATATTGAAAACGAAAACCAGGTTCTATAATAAATTTTTTAGCAAAAATTTTCCCTTTAACAAAG
Source organism: Bacteroidales bacterium (assembly GCA_018432645.1). GTDB lineage: Bacteria > Bacteroidota > Bacteroidia > Bacteroidales > DTU049 > DTU049. The sequence continues at coordinate 1,092 of JAHDSP010000532.1, forward strand.
ACACCTATTTCGGTAGTATTTTCTACCTGACTAATCAAACGCAAAGCTTCTGTATAATATCGAAAATCTGTTTTATAACCATATAACTCAATACCATAGTTGATTTGAGAATTTTTTTGAAAATAATTAGTTATATTGAGACCAAGATTAAATCCATTAATATCAGATTCTTTGGGTAAATCAGTAGCATCTGTGAGAGTGATACCATAGTCTGAATATGAAAATCTAAAATTCAAAAGAGAAAGATTTCCCTCAGGAATAATGAAAAAACTAGAACCTATACCATTAGATTTCCATTTAAAATCAGCTATATTACTATATTTGACATGATCATTATAATTAAATCCATTTACAAATAATTTAGAACCATTAGGCATAGAATAGGTTATTTTACCGTAAAAATCTTGGTAATCAAAAGGTAAGCCATCCTCGTCAATATATTTATAAAAAACTTTAGAAGATTGTGGTAGATAAGAATTTTTAGCAGACAATACAAAGGTAAGAGTACCTTTATTAGGGTCATTATTCAAATTACGAATAATAGGACCTTCTAAAAGAACATTAGCACCAAAAGTGGATAATCCAACCATACCAGAAAACTTTCTAGCATTACCATCTCTGAGATTAATATCCATAATAGATGAAATCCTATCACCATATTCGGCGTTGAAGCCACCCGTATAAATATCTGCATTACGTATCAGCTCTGTCTCTATAACAGAGAATAAACCAATAGAGTGAAAAGGATTATAAACAGTGATACCATCAAGTATCATTTTATTTTGTACAGGGCTACCACCGCGTATATACAGTTGCCCACCTTGATCACCAGTAAAAATAACTCCTGGTAAAACTTGAATGTATTGAGCAATATCTGGCATACCAATAGATGGTAAACTTGTAACTTGTTTGGCAGTTAATTTAATTACAGAAGTTTTAGTTTCTAGAGTATCTTCACTATGCATAGCTGTTACTTCAACTTTTTGCAAATTTATTGATCGCTCACTTAAATAGTATTTTCTTGTAATAATATCTCCTGCTTTTAGATTAAACTCCTCTTGCAGAGTATCATAACCAATAGTTGTAATTTTCAAAGTATAAGTACCAGGTTTAATGCCAGTGATAACAAAATATCCATTAATATCTGTGCTAGAACCATAGCTAGTGCCTGCTAAATAAACGTTAGTAAATAATATAGGCTCACCTGTTGCTTTATCATAAACAAATCCTCTAATTGTGGCTGATTGACTATAAATATTTATAGATAAAAACACAAATGTTATTAAAATCATACTTATTTTTCTCATAGTATATCAAGAAATTAACAAATTTTGCACAAAGATAAAAGAATTTTTAGAATTTTAAGCAAAATTTTTAAACTATGTTAAACTATTTTGAATACCTTTCAACAATTGCTTGTTTTGTCTCAAAGTTTATTTATTATTCTATTTTGCTAGATAATGG
>JAHDSP010000229.1 GCA_018432645.1 Bacteroidales bacterium
AAAATTATTTATTTTTGATTCTAATTTTTGCAAAAGTGAATCATCAAAAGGTTGGGCAGTAGTAATTATGACGTTTAAAATATTATTAGCTTCATTATAAAAATCCTCATAAGCTTTTACAATATTATGAAAAATCACAATTCGAGATTTACGTAATAATAAATTTAAGAACTTCAACGTTAGAGGAGCAATAAATTCAGAGAAAATATTTGAAAATAATTTCTCTTTTTTTTCTTGTCTAATAATTGGACTTTGCAAAACTATACGTAAATCATTATTTTCGCTCAAAATTTTATCTATCAATATAAGATCATTATATACACGCTCTGAGATATCTAACTCAGTGGCTAGGTCTAGAAGAGATTTTGCATAACGTTGAGCTACATTCATAATTTTTTTAGTTAAAATTTATTTTTTCTATTTGTTCTTCAATGATTTTTTTACTTACTTCTGGATTTTGGAGTTCATGTTCTAGAACTTTTTGAGCTATATTCAAAGAAATATCTGCTATCTCTACTCGTATTTCCTCGATAGCTCTTTGTTTTTCATTTTTGATTTCTATTCTAGCAGTTTCTATGATATTATCTGCTTCTTTACGAGCTTGTTCCTGAGCTTGAGCTATTATTTTATCTTTTATTTGTCTAGCTTCTGATAAGATAGCGTCTCTTTCTTCTTTAGCTTGTTGCAATAGAATTTCATTCTGAGCTTGCATGTCAGCCATTTCTTTTCTGACTTTTTCAGCTTGTTCTAATGCATTTGCAATGGTTTCTTCTCGCTTTTTGATAGCATTGATAATCGGTTTCCATGCGAATTTTCTAAGGACAAGGAAAACCAAAATAAATGTTATAGTTGTCCAGAATACTAAACCAAAACTTGGATTTATTAACATAGTTTTTAAAATTTTTAAAAAAAATAAATCTTTGCGAGGTGAACGAACACCTCGCAAAGTAATTATTTACTTAATAAGTGCTACTACCACTCCGAAAAGTGATACACCTTCTATAAGAGCACAAGCAATAATCATTGCAGTTTGGATTTTATTAGAGGCTTCAGGTTGACGAGCTATGCCATCCATAGCATGTTTACCAATTGTACCTATACCATAAGCACAACCTATTACTACTAATGCTGCTCCAATACTTGATAAAGATATCATATTTTTATATTTTTGGGGTTATTAATTCTCATGATGTTGCGGCATTGCTAATCCTATAAATAAAGAAGTTAATATAGTAAATATATAAGCTTGTAGAAAAGCTACCAATAGTTCAATAAAATACATAAAAAAGTCTAGTAATATTGACACAGGAGCCATTGCTACTGAGCCAATAATAAACGTTACTGATACTATACTTAAAATTATTATGTGTCCTGCTGTAATATTTGCAAAAAGTCGTACCATCAATGCAAATGGTTTTGTAAACATTCCTATAATCTCTGTAGGAATTAAAATCGGATACAGCCACACTGGTGCATTAGGATTGGCAAATATATCTCTCCAATAATTTTTATTTCCACTGAAATTAATTACTATCAGAGCTATGACTGCTAAAGTCATCGTAACTGCTATATTACCTGATACATTCGCTCCAAATGGGAAAAATGGTATTATTCCCATTATATTATTTAATAAAATAAAAAGGAATAATGTAAGCAAATATGGCACATATCTCCAGTATTTGTTTGCTGGTAATGTGTCTTTTGCTATCCCATTGATGATAAAATCAAATATCATATCCATCAAAGCTTGAAAGCCTTTGGGAGCTTTATCAGGATTTTTTTTGTATTTATTTCCTACTGGTATTAGAATAACACATAGTAGAATGGCAGCTAAAAAAAGTGAAAATACATTTTTTGTAATAGATATGTCAATTAATGAAGCATTTTCTATAATTTTGCCTTCATTATCTATTTTTACTATACGTCCTTCTTTAGGACCTTCTTCAGCGATTTTATAATTTTTATATGCATTATGTCCATGATGAAATTTAGAAGATGAAAATATAACTAATTTCCCATTGTCTATCAATATAACTGGTAATGGCAAAGAAATATGTTTTTCTCCTATTGTAATGATATGAAATTCGTATGAATCGAGTACATGCTCAAAAACTGCATCCATTATCTCTTCTGTTGATAGCTTTTCTGTAGCTGATGCCTTAGTGGAATCAACACTATTACTAGCATATATGCTTGGTATAAACATAAATATGAATAGCAAAATAGCCCAACGAATTTTCATCTTATTAACTTTATTGCAAAGTAAATAAATTTTATTCATAAAATGAATATTATTCTAAAAAATTTTTTAATTTTTATTTGTGATAAAGAATAATATAAAAAATAAAAGCCCAAAATCATAAATTCTGAGCTTTTGTCATTTAAAATATGTTCAATTGATATTATTTACTTATAAATACAGGTTTTACTATGATATTATCATTAGTTTTAATAATTAATTGATAAATGCCATTCGATAAATTATAAACCTCTATAGAATTAGATTGTTCTGATGTAGCAACTAATTGTCCTAGATTATTAATAATATTTGCTTCGATGATAGGTTTATTCGATTGGATATAAATAATGTCTTGTGCTGGATTTGGATAAATAAAT
>JAHDSP010000404.1 GCA_018432645.1 Bacteroidales bacterium
AGATAGCGAAGCAAAATATTTAGAGTACAATCCACAAAAAGCAAAACAATTGTTGATAAAGTCTGGATATTTGAATAGTGAAAATAAAGATAAGATTACACTTTTAACCAATGATACATATATAGATTTAGCAGAATTTATTCAAAACCAATTAACAAAGATAGGATTAGAAATTAATATAGAAGTAATACCACCAGCTACCTTACGAGACTTAATGTATAAAGGGCAAGCTAATTTTTTCAGAGGAAGCTGGATAGCAGATTACCCAGAAGCAGAAAATTATTTTGCAGTATTTTATAGCAAAAATATACCACCTAATGGGCCTAATTATACAAGATTTCAAAATTTGACATTTGATAATTTGTATGAAAAACTGTTGAAAACATCTGATAATACGAAATATGAAATAATAAAAGAAATGAATAAAATATTAATAGAAGAGATGCCGGTAGTACCATTATATTATGATGTATCAATAAGGTTGATACAACCGTATGTGAGAGGGTTAAAGGCTAATGTGATGAACACATTAAATTTGAAGGAAGTCAAAATAGATAATCGATAAAGGAATAGGGGAGGGGTAGGAAATTTAGAAATCACATCTTTGTTAAACTTTACATGATATTTAATATTTTATTTTCATCAATCTAAAATACCGCTCCCATGCCCATCTATCGTGGGATGACAAGTTCAAAAGTCGCCCAATGTCTGACTCTACTTCATCTTTCAAGTATTTATTCATCACTACAAACCACATAAGGTAGTTTTGTAAGTACTTTGTAGCTACTCCTCTGAATCTCAACATCCAAATCAAAAAATCAGTGATCTTTTTCTCTACTATATTTACACTATAAACTGCTAATCCTTTTGTTTTACGCCTAACTAATATCTTTTCGGTTGGTGATTTAACTAATACCTTTTTGCTTGGTGATTCTGCCACTGCTTGCTGGAACTCTTCGTTAGGTTTAAAACATATCAAATTTTTCTCTGATACCCTTCGCTTTAGTTCTTTTTTTATCTGACTGTTTTGGACTCTATTTTCTCCAGTGTGCTTGAGAAGCAAATTACCTTCTCTATCTGTCATCACTAATACAGCTACATTGGGGTGAACAGTATTCATAGCTTGCTCTTTTTCTTCCAAACTTTTATATCTTCGTCCTTTCTCTGAATATTGCATTAATAGCTCATCTGCTTCTGTTATTCCAGAGAAATTAATCCCTCCTTCTAATCCTTGGATAGCAGATAGAATCTTATGTCTCCATTTAAAACTAGTTGGTAAACTAATGCCAACTTCTCTAGCACAAGCTCTGAGGCTTTTACCTTCTAACATACATTTTATATAGTCCATTAAAAGGTAGTATTTATGAGAATAATAGACAAGTGATTTTGCAGTTTCTCTAAATCTATAGCCACATTTTTTGCATTTATAGACTTGTCTGCCATCACTCTTACCAGCTTTAGTTACATATTCGCAATCACATCT
>JAHDSP010000454.1 GCA_018432645.1 Bacteroidales bacterium
GCGTCCAAAGTTTGATTTTTTTCTATTGCTTCTAATCCTCTTTCCATATCATCGATAATTGGTAAAAGATCAATAATCAATTGCGTATTAGCTGTATCTATGAGATTTAGTTTTTCTTTGCTAGTTCTTTTTTTATAATTATCAAACTCAGCACATAATCTCAAATATTTATCATTGAGCTCATCATTTTGATTTTTTAATTCGTCTAAATATTTTTGGATTTCATCTTTATTATTCTCTTCTTGAACATCCATATTGATTTCTTCTTGATTTTCGAGGTTCTTTTCTTCATTATTCAAAACATCTTTCTCTTTCATATAAATATATTTTTTTAAGTTATTGTCAAAATTCTTGCCTTTATTAAAATTTAGACAATTTGTCAGGAACTGGAATATTTAATTCATTTAATATTTGTTTAAGTTCATTTATGACTTCTGGTAAAATCGAAATACCATTTTTTTTATGAAAATTAGTTTTTTCGACTTCAGGATCATTAGGTATAAGTACAGGCTGGTTAGGATCAATAGGATTAGCCGCTCTCATAGTTCTAATCCATAAATCCATATATTCTTTTATCTCATCTATAGGTCTAAAAGTATCCAGCTTAATAGCAGCAAAAAAATGTCCTAATCCTTTGCCAGGATAATAATCTTTTTCTGGAATATAACTAACCTGTGGAGGCACAAAATTACCGAAATTAGCTCCTGATAATATAGCTGTCAATATATCCACTATTGCAGTTAAACAATATCCTTTATAGCCAGCATGCTCATAATCACCACCTAAAGGTAAAATGGTTCCTTTTTTTCTCAAAACAGATGGATCAGTTGTAGGGACGCCATCGGCAGTTTGTAACATACCTTGGGGGACAGTTTTGCCCTGTTTTTCCAATAATTCGACTTTACCTCGAGCTATAGGTACAGTAGCGAAATCAGCTAAAAACACTGGTTCGTTTTTTGTAGGCATAGCAAAAGCAATAGGATTAGTACCAAGCATTGCTTGTTTAGCAAATGTGGGAGCTACAGTTGGGTTAGCATTAGTCATTGCTATACCTATCATATCGTGCTTTACAGCTTTGATAGCATAATATCCTGCTATACCGAAATGATTCGAATTATTAACAACCACAATGCCACAACCTGCATTTTGAGCTTTTGATATAGCTAAGTTCATAGCAAAATCACCACTAATCATTCCTAAACCATTATCACCATCTACTAAACCTGTAGCTAAACTTTCTTTAATAATTTTTGGTTTAGCATTAATATTTAGTCTATTTTTTTGCCATAACCCTAGATAATCTTTTACTCTCACTAAACCATGTGAAGGAATGCCTCGCAATTCAGCTTCTACTAATACATCGGCCACTAATTCTGCATCTTCTTTATTCATTCCAATAGTTGAAAAAATTTCAATTATAGATAGTTTTAAATCTTTATAATCGATAATAAATTTATCAGAGTTCATATTTTTTAGAAAAATTATTAAATTATTTAGCAAAAGAAACAGCTCTTGTTTCTCGAATAACTGTAACTTTAATTTGGCCTGGGTATGTCAATGAATTTTCTATTTTTTTACTAAGTTCCATAGATAATTGAAAAGCTTCTGCATCAGAAATTTGATCAGCGGAAACGATAACACGTATTTCTCTACCAGCTTGAATAGCAAAAGATTTTTGGACTCCATTATAATTTTGAGCAATATTTTCTAACTCTTTAATACGAGTAATATAAGCATCTATAAC
>JAHDSP010000087.1 GCA_018432645.1 Bacteroidales bacterium
AAACAAGATTGTGAAACTTGACACTAAATACATCTATTTATTTTATTGAAATAAAGATTTAGATAATAAAGTCTTTTTAAGCTTTTTATAATAAAGGAATACATATACAATAACTATTAAGCTCTAGAAATACCGCATTGGGAAATGATTTGCAATAAAACAAGCAAGCCGCGTTGGGCAGAAGGGTTTACACTGTTTGAATATTTATAACAGCTCCTTTATTTTGTAAATCATTAATTATATGATTGATAAAAGGATGTGAACTCAAAATATCTACATTACCAACTAAAAATAATAATTCTCTAGCTCTAGTGAGAGAAACATTCAGTTTTCTGTCTACGCTATTTTCTGCATTCATAGATTGTGATAAATCTAAATATTCCATATTATTAATGGCAAAAGAGTAAATGATAATATCACGTTCAGAGCCTTGATATCTCTCTACTGTGTCTATAGTTATGTCATTACTTAAAGAATTTAACATAGATTTAATCAATGCTATCTGCGATCTATATGGAGTTATAACTCCAATAGAATAATCAGCAAATTGAATTTTTAAGGATTTAATAAGCTCAACGACAATTTGGGCTTCATATTTATTTGTAGGAGAATAGAACGAAGACATATCTATCGGAGTAGATATGAACATGACTCTATCAATATGTTCTGCGCCGTTATCTATGCTAAATGGCAACTTAAAAGATTTAGGTAATGGTGATTTTTGTCTTTCTGTAGCACTAATTAATTTTTTATCATAGAAAAGTTCATTTACATATGTAGCTATATCTTCGTGCATCCTATGATGATATTTTAACATACAATAGCACTCATCCCATCCTTTATTTATAGCATTCTTTTTTAATCTGGTAAACAATGGTTCACTGAAATCATCTAAATGTATTTGCTTTAGTATATCCATAGAGATACATTTACCATTTACATTATTAGAACATTTATCTCCACTGTCTGATAATGGGCATTTATTATAATTAACATATTCACAGTCAAAAGATAAATCTGCTTTTTGAGATTTATCTTTTTGCAAAACAACTGCAGGCAACTGATTTTCATCACCTATGAGTATCCATTTTTTTGTTTTAGACAAAACTGCTGCCAGCTCATATTCTAATATTTGAGTAGCTTCATCTACTATAAGTGTTTCTGGTTTGATAGCATCTAAAATAGTAATATGTGAATTAATGAATGATAGAGTAGCAACAAATATTTTATTTTCATTTAAAACATTATTTAGCTCGGGCAAAATATTATTGAGTTGATCTATGTCTTTGGCAGATTCCAATTGATTTTTCACTAAATCTTTATTAAGCAATATATAGGGGATAGATTGATTATCGAGATTATAACAAATCTCATCTACTGCTCTACGAGTATAGGCTACGATTAGAGTTTTCTTTTCAGTCAGAAATAGATTTTTAGCAATAGCAGTGAGAGTTTTAGCAGTTTTACCAGTACCTGGAGGTCCTTGAATGAGAAAATAATTTTTAGCATTTAGAGCTTGCTGTACTGCTAGATTTTGAGAACTATCCAAACCATCTAATTGATAAATTTCTGAATTGTTATCTTCGAAATTAGGCTTTTGCAATCCTAGAAATAAATCAGCAAAATGTTCATCCTCATTGGATATCAGATAAAACAAATTGCGAAGACCATAATTATAATTATGAAACCATCTATCTGCCTCAGCTATCCATTTAGATTTATTAGTAAATATTTTATGGGGAATATATTTATTAGCGATACTCAGCTCTACTTCACTTTCATTTATTCTCACGATATGACCTTTCAATAATTGTTGAGATAAAGGATTATAATTTTCAGAATTATATGGATACAAAATTATAATATCTTCTTCTCTAAGTCTAGAAATAGATGCGTCATTATTATCTAATGAAAATATTAAATGATTATCATCAGTAAAAGAATCAAACGTCAATGGGCCTAATACTTCAAACTGATTAAATTTTTTATTAAGAGATTTTTTCCAAATATTAGCATAGCCCCATTGAGATTCTTTTATTAAACTTTCCCAAGCATCATATACATCAGGATTTCCTATTTTAGCACACAGCAGTTCTCGATAGATGAAGCGTACATTGCCCCAGAAATATGCATTTAGCAGTTTATTATTAGCAATTTTATTTATAGAATTATGTAAAAGATCTATGTCATTATACATAAATGTTTGAGAATCACTTAGCTTGGTTTGATTTTTGCTAAAAATAGAAATAGTAAGTGGTGTAGAATCATCAGAATCTTTGGGTAAACAATTAATGAGAGATGAGAAATCACCATTAGCATAATCTATATGATTTTTCACAATATTATTACGAGCAAAAAGTACCTCTTGTATTAACATTAGCTGACGCTCCTCGGCATTATCACCAAAAGTAATGCTACGTATATGACGCTCCTCTGCTCCAGGATAAGCCATTTTATAAAATAATTTTTTGTCTGGATAAGTGCTGCGAAATAGTAAATAATAGCATATCAATTGAGCATCATGAGATTTGGTATATAAATAACTTTTATTCTTGGGTTTGTGAGATTTCAACTCGTAAATATTAGCACTATTGCCTTTTGCAGTAAATGCTAATGCATCCATTCTGCCTTGTAAACCATAAATATGACTGATATAAAAGGGTTCTAAATACAATATAGAGCTTTTATCCCTTTTGATGCTTGGTAACATCAATTCTAGTCCAGACAAATATTCTTTTTTGATTATATCTATCAGAAAATCTATATTTACACCTTCAGAATTATTATACCAAAATAATAATTCAAAAATATTTTTACCAATGAAATCTTTGTAAGCTTCTAGCAAATTAGCATCAGAAACTTTATCATTAGCTATATATACATCAAAAATTTCTCCTAAAATGTTACCAATGAGAATGCTTTGGATTTTCTGAGGATTATCAATATTTACGAAGGTTCTAATGATAGAATAAATGGGAACTAACTTGATAAAATGTGGATATGAATTGTTGAAAATATGTACATCACTTACATCCCTCACATCTAAGATATAGTCGGGATATAAAACTATTAGTGTATCAGCAGTAGAATAATATTCATTACTTTTGAGAAAAGTACAATTTTGTATGAGAATATCTTGACCAATTTCTAGTATCGATGAATATTTGGTAAGATCTGGATATAATAAATTATTTTTGCTATGATCAAATAAATACACTACTATCTCATCAATAAACAGTCCATCTGAACTAATGGTTTGTAAAATTAAAATTATTTTTTCTTCGTCCTCACAATTAATATTTTTGATAATACCTCTCAAATGACACAAATTCTGGTAATTAGTAAAAGGCTTACGCACAATCTGAGGGATAGAATTATCGAGTGTCGGATTTATCATTGAATATAAATATGATTGCTGTGATGCATCTGCTCGTAAATTGTCAATTATAATTTGAAATTGATTTTTTAGCTTTAGTAAATCATCGGGATCTAATAATCCAGTTTGGTAGAATTTATTTTTTAAATCTTCGTATTGAAAAAATGCTTCCTGTAGAATATGATTTTCTGCAAAAATATTTGGTAAAGAATCAATAATTTCATCGATACTATAAAATTTCTTATTTTGAGCCACATTGATGGTTTTAATAATATTTTTTTCGATATCTTCGATTAACTGATCAGTATATTTATTACACTTCATTAAAATTAAGTTTTTAAGAAAAAATAAAATTAATAATAATTTTTTAAAATTAGTGATAAAATTTCATACAATGATTATAAATTTTGAGTAAAAAAATGTCAGAATTACAGATTCCCAGATACACGCTCAATAGACTATTATTTTATATAAAAAAGCTAATATATTCGTTTAAATTTTGTTTAGTGTTGTTTAAACATTTTACTTAAACTAATCAACTTATAAATTATTACCTTTCACCTTTTACCTTTCACCTTTTACCTTTCTAACCACTTATCAACTTATCAACTTATCAACTTATCAACTTATCAACTCATCAACTAATCAACACATCACCTATCACCTATCACTTATCACCTATTCTCCCAGTCTCCTCGTCTCACCATCAACTCATCAACTTATCAACTCATCAACTTATCATTTTCTCACTTTTTATAGTCAAAAAAAAATATTTAATTTCGCAATCATTATTAAAAAATTTTAAAATATGTCATACTTATTTACCTCAGAGAGTGTATCAGAAGGACATCCTGATAAAGTAGCAGATCAGATTAGTGATGCATTACTAGATGAATTTCTAAGGCAAGATCCAGAGTCAAAAGTAGCTTGTGAAATATTAGTAACTACTGGTTTAGTTATTATTTCTGGTGAAGTAACTACTAATGCTTGGATAGATCATCATAAGCTAGCTAGAGAAATTATTAAAAAAATAGGCTATACCAAAAGTACATATTTTTTTGAGTACAATTCTTGTGGTGTCATATCTACGCTACATGAGCAATCTCCTGATATTAGACTAGGTGTTATTAGACAGAAACCTGAGGAGCAAGGAGCTGGTGATCAAGGTATGATGTATGGCTATGCTTGTAATGAGATGAAAAATTACATGCCTATATCCATTGAGGTAGCAAACATATTATTACAAGAGTTAGCTAATATCAGAAAAGAAGGAAAAGTAATGCAATATTTGGGACCAGATAGCAAATCGCAAGTAACATTAGAATATGACGATAATAATATTCCTACAAAAATAAATACTATAGTAATATCTACCCAGCATGATGATATCTGGAAAACCTCCGAAGAAATGCAAAACGCTATAGAACAAGACATTAGACAATATCTCATTCCAAGAGTAAAAGCATCTAATGTAGTACCTGAAGAAGTTAGAAATCTTTTCGATCAAAATGATTTCAGACTATTAATAAATCCAACAGGTAAATTCACTATTGGCGGACCTCATGGAGATACTGGATTGACAGGACGTAAAATCATTGTAGATACTTATGGTGGACATGGTGCTCATGGTGGTGGTTCTTTCAGCGGTAAAGATCCCTCAAAAGTAGATCGCTCCGCGGCATATGCTCTGCGTTATATTGCTAAAAATGCTGTAGCTGCAGGATTAGCTGATAAAATTTTATTGCAAATATCATATGCTATTGGCGTAGCTCAACCTATTTCTCTTTATGTAAATACTTATGGAACCGCCAAAGTGCCGATGAGTGATAGAGAAATAGCTGATAAACTACTACATATGTTTGATCTTTCACCTTATGGCATTATCAAAAAATTTGCCTTAACAAATCCTATATATCTACCAACTGCATCATATGGACATTTCGGCAGAGATGTTTATGAAAAAGAAATCGAAGTAAGTGAGCTACATAAAGATGCAGAAAAAAGAATTGTCGATGGACAAACAAAATATTATAAAAAGATAACTTTTTTCCCTTGGGAAAAGCTTGACAGTGTAGATTTGATAAAGAATAATTTTAATCTTTAATAAATTCAAAACTGAATTTCACATAATCTATTTATTGCAAAACAAATATATTAATCCAAAAATTTTTTTGTAAAGATTGCAAGCTATATTATTGTGTCCACGCATCATAAAAAGTTTTTAATTGTGGATAATTTTCTAAAAATTCTTTATCCATTTCTCTAGTATCACCCACAACTATTGCTGGATTGCCAGAGATGATAGCATAGTCTGGGAATGTACCTTTCACATAACTATATGCTGATACTATGCTCCCTTTTCCAATATTACTGCCAGGCATAATAACACTATGCGGCCCTATAAATGAATATTTACCAATATGTATAGATCCTATAATGTATCCAATGAGATCATGATTTTTTACATATTCTGACCCATATAAACGGATAGAAATATGACTAGAATGTGTTGTGATAGTTATGAAATTTGTTATCTGACAACCTTCTTCAATAGTGATTCCATTACTAGCTTCTATGAAATTATAATGACCAATAAATATATTATCGCTTAATTTTAGATTTTTCATAGCATTAATAACAGTTGTATTACTTATTCTAACATTCTTTAATAATTTGCCATCTTGCTTATAATGACTCAACATAGTAGGTCTAAAACTCTTTGATAACCTATGTAATATAGATTCTTTAATTCTATACAAAAAATTCATTTTTTATTGCAAATATATTATTAAAATCTTTAATAACTATTCAAAATGTTAATGATTAATACTGAAATTTATTAACTGTAAGGGGAAAAGTATGTTTAAAATAATTTAAATTAAAAAAATGTAAAAATAAGACATGATATAATTATAAAGCAAAAAAATATTGAGTAAAAAAATATAGAAGAATAAAAGGGGATATTGGGGCAAGATAATGGAATTTGAGGGAGGGGGAATGTAAACTTTTAAATTTTTTAAAGATTTTATATGCTTATATTTTAAAAATATATTATATTTGCAACAAAAATTTATCATATATGAAAGATATAGTATCAAATCTCCAAGAGCACCTCTCACAGGGTAAACAGCTCAATTTAGAATTTCTCAATAATCTCTACCATAAGATGAAACTTCAAGGCAACGACGTTGTAGATTATCAACATCTAAAAGCTCAGAGCGTCTCTCCACAATGCCCTCATTGTAAAAGCATACATATCAAGAAAAATGGCCACCAGCAAGGCCAGCAAATGTATAAATGCAAAAATTGTGGTAAAAACTTCCGAGAGACTACTGGCACCTTTGTCTATTACCTTCACAAAAAAGAATTAATGCTGGACTATATTCGCCTTATGCTTGAGGGTAAAACACTACGTCAATGTTCAAAAGAACTGCGTATCTCACTACCTACTAGCTTCGAATGGAGACATCGCATTCTATCTGCTCTCAGAAGCTTC
>JAHDSP010000363.1 GCA_018432645.1 Bacteroidales bacterium
AGTTTTTTAGCATAAGCTTGTAAATCTTGGTATTGATCTGCCTCATCTATGATTTCGATACCAAGTAGAGTTTCTACAATATCTTCTATAGTTATGATGCCTACAAAAGAGCCATATTCATCTACTACTACTGCTATTTGCTCATTTTTTTTAATCATTTCATCCATAGCTTTTTTGATGTTAAAAAATTCATAAACAATGACTATATTTCTTTTAATTTCGCTTAATTTAGTATTTTCATTTTTATGAATTAAAGCATTGAGAACATCATTTTTGAAAACATATCCAGTGATATTATCAATATTTCCAGAATAAACAGGTATGCGAGAATATTTAAAAAAATCTTCAAGATTTATTAATTCATTTACAGTCATATTCTCATCTAGTACCACTGCTACAGTTCGAGGAGTCATGATATCATGCACTGGTAATTCTCTTAGTTTCAGAGTATTATCTATTACTTGAGTTTGTAGATTGTCTAGAATACCTTTTTGATATCCTAGGAGTGCAAGAGCTCTAATCTCATCTATAGTATGAGAAACTTCATTTTTAGGAACAACTAATTTCATCATTCCTTGAGATAGTAAATAAAACGGGTAAGTTATTTTTCTCAAAAAAATAAGTACCGGTATCATCCAATTCAGAAATTTTCGCCAGTAATAGGTACCCAAAGTTTTTGGTAAAATTTCTGCAAAATAAAGAATTAGAAAAGTCATGATAAAGCCTATAATTCCTGCTGCACCACTACCAAATATATTTGCAGATAACATACCAATCAAAATAGAACCAAATGTATTAGCGATAGTATTTAAAGTTAATATACCTGTAATAGTTTTATCTATTGATTTTTTCAATTTTTCTAGTTTTTCTCCTTGTACAGGCTTATTAGCTAATAAATAAGCTGAATAACTTGGTGTAACAGATAATATCGATGCTTCCATTATGGAGCATAAAAAAGAAATACCTAATGTTAAAATTATCGTTAAAATTAATGCAAACATATTTAATTTTTTACCAAAATTACAAAAATGTAATAATTATAGATTTGTTTTTTTATAAAATTCAGATTAAAAGCAAAATGTTTTTTTAGATCAAATTTAAAATATATATTTTTGCATATAAATTATTTAATTATGAGATTTAGAGGTATTCATGCTATTTTGATTATAGCACTTAGCCTGGTTTTGATATTATTAGGAATAGCAGGTATCATTTATTTGCATGGTACATCATTAGAAAATAAAATGAAAGAAAATTTTACTATACAGATAATGCTAAAACCCATTGCTAGTCAGGCAGAAATAGCTTTGCTACAGCATAGTCTAGAGACTAATGATAAATTTTCTTCTGTCACTTATGTGCCTGCTGATAAAATGCTAGAAGATTTACAATTTGAGCTAGGTGATTTGTCTACAGACAACTTACAAATAGATAATATCCCTCTACCATCTGTTATTGAAGCTACCATTGCTGCTGATTACTTAAATGATACTATTATAAAAGAATTGGCTACTCAACTGAAACAAAATGAAATCGTTGATGAGGTTTATTATCCTGCTAATGTTCTAACTGCAATAGAAAAGAATAAAAATACTCTAAGTACTATTACTCTATTAATAGCTGTAATAATATTATTGATAGCTATTACTCTATTAAGCTTGACCATTAGACTTACAATTTATAGTAGAAGGTTTACTATTAGAACAATGCTTTTGGTAGGAGCTAAAAAAAGTTTTATACAAAGACCTTTTTTATTAGACGCATTGTTTTGGGGTATTATCGCTTCTATAATAGCTATTCTTGGATTAGAAGTTATTATCAATGAGTTATATAGATTTTTACCAGAATTAAATGGAGTTGTTACTCAACAAAATATTATTTTCTTATTTATTTCAATATTTATTATTGGTGTGATAATTACTGAATTATCTACCATATTTTCTGTAAATAAATATATTAAAATGAAAACAGATTCATTATTTTATTAATATTTTAAAGTTCTATAACAATTATTGTAGACTAATTATTTAACTATCAAATTGTTGTTATTAATCCACAAATGCACACAAAAGAACACAAATTAAAAAATTAAGGTTGAGTATTTTAGTAAAAAACATCAAATACCAAGACACACGTTGTCATAAAGTCTCCTCTTCTCCCAATCTCACTCATCAACTAATCAACTAATCAACTCATCAACTAATCAACTCATCAACTCATCAACTTATCAACTTATCAACTTATCAACTTATCAACTTATTTTAAATCTCAAGTATTTTCCCAATAAAAAACTCCATCTTTGAAAATCATAGCATCCATAGCTAAGCAGGAATGCACTGGTATTATTGCTAAATGATCTCCTATATTTAAGTTTTTTATATATTTTTTATCCATAACAAC
>JAHDSP010000126.1 GCA_018432645.1 Bacteroidales bacterium
TCTAAGTAAATAAACAATGATACAAAGAGCTATGAAGGCAATGGGGATTATGAAATATTCTGTAGGCAAAACACCTCCATCTTTGATAGGATATGGGTAGGCAGCACTCAAATTGATTGGTAAAAAGAATTTCCATAAATAGAGCATATAGCTATATATCACTATTAGAGCTCGCTCATAACCTTTTAAAACTGGCCCTAGCTCTTGTATTGCTTCCTCTTGTGCTAATATTGTTATAATGCCAAATGCTAGTGATAATAAGAAAAATGGTAGTTTTTCTATCCAAGTTTTCCATCGCCACAATCTTTCATAATATAAATCCATAGCTAATAAGACGACAGAAAATATTACAGCTGATGGTTTAGACAAAAGGCTGAGAATAAATAAAAATATGGTCCATAGATACCATTTAGTTTTTTTATCTGGTTTATTTACATAAAAATGATAAGTAATAAGGGCTAATAAGAAAAAGAATGTATATAGAACGTCTTTCATCTCAGATATCCATGCTACACTCTCTACATGCATGGGATGTACTGCAAAAAGTAAAGCTACTCCAATAGATATCCATTTTTTTTCTTGCAATAATGAGATAAATTTATAAACTAAAAAAGTATTTAACACATGAAAAATGAATTGTACAAAATGATAAAGAAATACTTTAGTGCCTACAAATTTGAAAATTACAGCATATACAATCAAAGTGAGAGGTTGATAATTACTAAAGTAAAAATTAGAAAAAATATCTTTGATATTTTGCCAACTCAAGCTATCGATATATGGATTTTTAAGTATATATCCAGCATCATCCCAGTTATATATTAACTCATTATTAAAGGAATTGAAATACACTAACAAGCATGATATGAATAATATTAGATAAGTATAAATTGGTTTATTTAAAAACTGATTTTTTTTATTTGATAATGAAGGTGTAGAATTTTTGGTCTTATGGTAATTTTTGCTATGATTTTTATTATTATAATTTGTTTTATATGTAGTTTTACTCATTACATAATAATTTTAATGCAAAAATACAATATTTTAAAATAATTTATTTTTCTATTTTTTTAAAGTTTCTAAAGCTTTAACCTCTCCGTATTCTATCAATTCTTTTATATTACCGAAATCTAAAGCCTTACAAATATCTTTAGGAATATCAATTATCATATCTGGTGGATAAGCTTTAATAGATAAATCTACTATACGTTCTATCATAGCCATAGCAGAGGTATTGAGTAATTGAA
>JAHDSP010000482.1 GCA_018432645.1 Bacteroidales bacterium
CGTGAAGATTTAATAAACCTCACTAAACAGCTTCCAGACAATATCGAAATAGACCATAATAGATTAGAACAAGAAATACTTTATTATTTAGATAGATTAGATATAAATGAAGAACTTCAACGGTTGACAGCACATCTAGCATATTTCGACAAAGAATTACAAGACAATATAAACTTATCAAAGGGCAAAAAATTAACTTTCATATTACAAGAGATTTTGCGAGAAGTAAATACTTTAGGTAATAAAAGCAATTATTTAGCTATACAGCAAATAATTGTAAATATAAAAGACGATATAGAAAAGATAAAAGAGCAATTAAGTAATGTATTATGAAAGAAAAATATATAATTGTGTCAGCTCCCAGTGGTGCAGGTAAAACTACAATTGTACAGTCTTTGATTAGTAAAGGCTTACCTCTTGAATTTTCTATTTCTGCTACCAGTCGTCCACCCAGAAATAATGAAATAAATGGCAAAGATTATTATTTCCTTAATATTGATGAATTTAAAAATAAAATAGCCAACAATGAATTTATAGAATACGAAGAAGTATATCCTGGGCTATTCTATGGCACTTTAAAAACAGAAATTGATAGAATAATAGCCGATGGCAAATATCCAATATTTGATGTAGATGTTAAAGGGGGAATAAAATTAAAAAATATTTTCGGTGAAAATGCTTTAGCTATTTTCATAAAACCTCCTAATTTAGAAGAATTAGAAAAAAGATTGAAAAATAGAAATACTGAAAATGAAGAAACCTTAAAAAAACGCTTAGAGCGTGCTAAATTTGAACTATCTATGGAACCATACTTTGATGTTACCATCATTAACGAAGATCTCGATAAATCTATTAATGCAGCTTATGATTTTGTAAAAGATTTTCTAAATAAATAATAAATAATGATTCCATTAAAAAACTATTAAATTTGCAAATATTAAAAAATTTTTATGATAAAAATAAAATACTTTTTAATAATCATAATCACATTAATAAGTGTTAAAATCTCATTTGGACAAAATGAAAATAACTGGGGACAAATAAATGGAGATTTTCAATTAGATGCGATGTATTTTTTGAATGATTCAAGTATAAATGCATATCAACCTAAAGAGAAATTTGGCAATAATGCATATTTATCAATTTTTTATAGTAATAAAAATATTTCAGCTGGATTAAGGTTTGAGAGTTACCTGCCTGCAATGGTAGGCTATGATCCACAAACTAAAGGTATAGGAATAGCTCATAGATATATAGCATATCAATCCAATAATAATAACCTTAAAATAAAAGCGGGCCATATTTATGATCAGTTTGGATTAGGATTGGCATTGCGAACATATGAAGATAGATCCTTAGGTATAGACAATGCTATAGATGGAATAGAAATTTCATATCAGATGAAAGATTATTTTATTATCAAAGGTTTAATAGGAACACAAAAATTTTTTTGGGGAAATACAGGAAATTACATTAGAGGCGTCGATGGAGAAATAAATGTTAACAAATTAAACAAAAAATGGTCAGAAGGCAAATGGAATTTCAGTCTAGGGACTTCTTTTGTCAGTAAATATGAAGAAGATAAAGATCCTTTATATAAATTACCAGAAAATATAGGTATTTGGGCTATTAGATATCAATTATCCTCACCATTTATGCTATGGAACACTGAAATAGCTTTTAAATCTCAAGATCCATCTAAAGTAAATAATTACATTTATCGTAAGGGCAATGGTGCACATACAGATATAACATTTTTTGGAAATAACTGGGGAATATATTTAGCTGCACATAGAATGGATAATATCGACTTTAGAATGCTTAGAAATGAATCTGGCATTAGAAGTATCATCAACTATATTCCTACACTCACACAACCACAAAATTATATTTTAGTAAAAAATTATCCTTATGCTAGCCAAGCTACAGGTGAATGGGCATTCTCGGGACAAGGAAATTTCACAATACCTAAAAATACAACCTTAGGAGGCAACTACGGCACACAAATACAAATTAATTATTCCCGTATACACAATATAGACCATAATCAAATAAATGATACTACTCCTATAATGGCTTCTGGAACAGATGGCTATAATTCTGAATTTTTCAAAATTGATAAAACTGTTTTTTTTGAAAGTGCTGATTTTATAATAGATAAACGCATGAGTAAAAATCTAAAATTAAATTTTTTATATAATTATACTGTTTATAATAGTGATGTAATCGAAGGACATAGCGATGGTACTTTCTACATTCACTGTGGTGTGTTAGATCTAAATTATAAATTCAATAAAAAAAACAGCATAAAAGTCCAATTAGCACATGAATATAAAGAACAACATGACAAAAAATGGTTAGGTGGTTTGGTAGAATTTGCAATATCATCAAAATGGTTTATTTCTTTACAAGATGAATATAATTATGGAAATCCAAACAAAGATGATAGACAGCATTTCTACTTAACAGGCATATCGTATGTCCAAAATGCCACAAGAATATCTGTTACCTATGGCAAAGTAAAAGAAGGTATCACTTGTGTAGGAGGTGTATGTAGATGGACACCTGCATATTATGGTATCGGAATAAACATCGCTACAACATTTTAAAAAATAAAATTATGAAAAAAATATTAGGTTTGATATTTTTAGTTATCATAGCCTTATTGGGTTGTGATAAAGTAGAACCACCTTATATACAACAAAATACAAATACAGATACAACTATTAATAATAACGTTAAGCGTGTTCTCATTGAGGAATTCACTGGCCATTTATGCCCAAACTGCCCAGAGGCTTCGCATATAGCAGAAAATCTACAGCAACTTTATCCAGGTAAAATTACAATAATTGCAATACATTCTGGCAATTTTGCTAACTTAGTATCACCAAATTACATGACAGATTTTAGAACTGATGAAGGTAATACCCTTAACACGTCTTTTGGAGTTAGTACATACCCTAGCGGCATGGTAGATAGAGTTCAACTATTAGGTAGCCAACTAATATCACCAAACGAGTGGGGCAGCATAGTAAATAATAGACTATCAGAGCAATTAACTGTCAATATTAGTATCACAACTCAATATAATGAATTAAATAGAAATTTTAATTGCACTATTAAAACAGATATTCTAAATCCTTTTGATAACCCACTAATGCTTGTAGCATTATTCACAGAAGATAGCATAATAGATTATCAAAAGAATAATAATCCATTATATGGTTCTACACCAGATATACCAGACTATGTACATAATCATGTTCTTAGAGGAAGTATAACAAATATTTGGGGAGATACGATATGTACAAACTGTCAAGCTGATGACAGCTACGTAAAAACATACAATTATACAATATCAAATGAATGGAACGCAGATAATGTAAATATAGTAGTGTATTGCTATGATGCAGAGACACAAGAGATTAAGCAAGTCATAGAGAAAAGAATAAGGTAAAAAAAGGGGAAAAAGATTTTTATAAGGGGATAGGGGAATATTTCAGTTTTATTCTGTTTCAAATAATATATGATATTTTACTCACTCTAAAATATTCATACCAGGCAGATCTATCCGAGGATGCAAGGTTAAGTATTCTTCCAGTATTACTAATAACGTCTCCTGATAGATATTTACTTATCGCTACATACCACATAATGTAGTTTTGCAGGTATTTAGTTGCTACTCCTCTAAACTTTGAATATATCCATTTTACAAATTCCTCTGCCTTAGCCTTCACTATAGCTGTGCTATAGATACCTCGTTTTTTCTTTTTGGCTCCTACAATCTCTTTGTGTTTCACTTTGCTCTTTCTTATATGTCTAAATGCGTATTTGGTACCTGTACATAGAACTGCATCTTCAGGTATTTTGCCTTTTAGAAATTTCTCGATGTCTTCTCGATTAACTCTTTTATTCTCAGTGTTCCTAAATAGGATATTTCCACATCTATCTGTAGCTACTATTACAGCAACCTTCTTTGGCTTTTTTCTAATTGATTGTTTCATCTCTTTTACACTTGAATATTTTCTACCCTTTTCAGAATAATCCATCAGCAATTCGTCTGTTTCTACTATGCCAAAGAAATTAACATTTTTATCA
>JAHDSP010000265.1 GCA_018432645.1 Bacteroidales bacterium
AAAGTAGAATAATTTTTATAATTATTTTGTGATTCCTATTCATTTTATCTTTAAAATTATATATCTTTGCTAAAATTTTTCAAAAAATTATAATTATGAAATCAAAAATTTTTTTAATTCCTATGATTGCAATATTATTATTTAGTAATGCATGCAAAAAGAAAACAGATAACCAACAGGCAAAATTATCTTTAGATTCTTTAGCTATATATTCTTCTTATGAATTAAAAACAGATTTATCAATGCTAAATGACTCAGAAAAACAAGCTCTTAAATTAATGATAGAAGCTGCAAATATTATGGATGAATTATTCTGGCAACAGGCTTTTGGTGATAAAGAATTGATGGATACTATCTCTAATGAAACTTTGAGGCAATATGCTTATATCAATTATGGTCCATGGGACAGACTAAACGATAACAAGCCACTTATAAATGGTTATGGCACTAAACCTGCTGGAGCTAATTTTTATCCTCATGATATGACAAAAGAAGAATTCGAACAATGGCAAGATACTAATAAAACTTCTCTATATACTATGATTAGACGTGATGAAAATGGTAACTTAAAGGCAATTTTTTATCATGAATATTTTAAAGAACAATTACAACAAGCTACTAATTTATTAAATCAAGCATCAGCATTAATAAAAGACAAAAATTTCTCTAAATATTTATCTCTCAGAGCTCAAGCATTGATTACTTCAGATTATCAACCATCAGATATGGCTTGGTTAGACAGTAAAACATCAAAAATTGAATTTATCATCGGCCCTATTGAGAGCTATGAAGATGGTCTATACGGCTATAAAACCTCATTCGAATCTTTTGTGTTGATAAAAGATGTAGAATGGAGTAAACAATTAGAAAAATATGGAAAATTATTACCTACATTACAAAAATCATTACCTGTAAAAGAAGAATATAAAAAAGAAGTGCCAGGCTCTCTAGGAGATATTAATGTATATGATGCTATTTACTATGCTGGCGATTGTAATGCTGGGAGTAAAACTATAGCTATAAATTTACCTAATGATGAAGAAGTACAACTAAAAAAAGGTACTCGTAAGCTACAACTTAAAAATGTTATGCAAGCAAAATTTGATTTAATTGTTATTCCTATTTCTGAACTATTATTAGATAATAGCATTGTTTCAAATGTAACTTTTAACACCTTTTTCCAAAACGTAATGTTTCATGAAGTAGCTCACGGATTAGGCATTAAAAATACTATTAATAAAAATGGTACTGTGAGAGAAGCTCTGCAAGAGCTATATAGCCCTTTAGAAGAAGCTAAAGCAGATATTACTGGTCTATTTCTAGTTCAAAAATTAAGAGATATGGGCGAAATAACTGATGGTAAATTAGAAGAAAATTATGCTTCTTTTGTAGCTAGTATCTTTAGATCTATAAGGTTCGGTGCTGCTAGCGCTCATGGTATAGCTAATATGCTAGAATTTAATTTTCTACTAGATGAAGGTGCAATCACCAAAAATAATGAAGGAAAATATATTATTGATTTTGAAAAAATGAAAAATGCAGTTTCTAAAATGACAGAAAAAATCATTACAATTCAAGC
>JAHDSP010000173.1 GCA_018432645.1 Bacteroidales bacterium
ATGGCTTGTTTAGTTTCAATAAATATTCACGAGCATACTCAGGAGTATAATCAGTTTTGAAATAATTAGCTAATTGTTCAGCTAACCATGTTTTACCAGTAGATTCTGGCCCAGTAATTCCTATTTTTATGGGTAATTTAACCTTCAATTTTTTATATTTTTGCAAAAATATATGATTTATATTATATTAATGCGTTTGAAATTTTAAATGTAATTTTGATTACAAAAAATTTTTTTGTAATAATATAAAAATGAGCAAAGAAGCAGTTAAAGATTTTTTTAAACAAATATCTCCTAAAAGTTATTTTGATATTGCTATTATTTTACCCTTAATAACACTATTTTTATATCCTTCTCACGCAGCCTATGGAGTAGTCGGCTTTGTAATACTATGTATTTATGGAATTATTAAAAAGGATTTAGTTTTTCAGTGGAATATAAATATATCTTGGGTTTTATTTTTTGTTTTATACGTGATATTTTTTTTGAAAGCTACTGATACTAAAAATGGACTTTTTGAATTAGAAAAAAAATTATCTTTCTTAGCTTTTGGTATTTTGTTTTTATTTAAATCAAAAAAAACTATATCATTACCATTTTGGATAATTTCATTTATGTTATTAGTAATTATCAGGAGTGCTATTGGTTTTGTAGAATCTGTCATTATGTATAATGAGATCAATATTTTGCCCGCTTTTTTTACTTCTAGATTTTCTCCGCACATACATCCATCTTATTTGAGTTTCTATATTATCATTTGTGTAATGACTATGTTTTATTGGGAATATAAAAAAGTTATCAATTTCCCTAAATGGTTTTTAATAATTTTTTTAATAATTTCAATAGTTAGCATATTATTACTTTCATCATTAGCTGCTAATTTATTTTTGTTTTTTACAATTTTAGCAATAATTATTTATTATTTATATAAAAAGTTAAAACCGTTTTTAGCTTCTACCATTGTCATTTTATTAATTGCAATTAGTTTTGGGGTAATTAAATATGGACATTTCAGAGCAATTAATTTTAGTGAAACATATAATAATACTGTAACATTTATAAAAAATCCTCAAGAATATATAGATGCAGATCAATTTATTAAAAAAGCTAATGAAAAAAGATTAATATTATGGACCCTAAGTTGGCAAAAAATTATAGAAAATCCTATGGGTTATGGAGTAGGTAGTGCTGGTGATGTTTATAGAGATGTATATAGCCAATACGGCCTTACCTCGCTTATGGAACCTTTATTAGACTCGCACAATCAATATTTACGGATAGCAATAGAAATGGGTGTAATCGGTATTTTTGCTTATTTAGCTATCATTTGCGCATATATTGTTAAAGCTATTAAACAAAAAAAATATTTACTTTTATATGTAATGATATGTTTTTTATATTTTGGTATGTGGGAGTCTATATTGCAACGTCAATCTGGTGTAATATTTTTTACTTATATGATAACATTCTTATTTCTTTATGAACCAGTTTTTTCTAAAAATAAAATCTAAAGACTAATTTTATGAAAAAATTACTAATAGTTAGTTCTAATTCTATACATTTATTTAATTTTTATAATTTGATAAATTCTTATTTCGACTACATAGATATAGCTACTGATAGCATTAATAATAATTTTGATTACAAAAATAGCAATTTGTATAAATTTAATTTTTCTATCAAGAAACCTTTTAAATTTTTTCTTTTTTATTTTAATCTTAAAAAGTTATTAAAAACAAATAAATATTCTCTAATACATATACAGCAAATATCTACAGCTGCACTAATAACTGTATTGGCTACTAAAAAAACTAAAACACCTATAGTGCTTACAGCTTGGGGTAGCGATGTATTACTAACGCCTCATAAAGGTTTTTTTTATCGCAAAATGGTAAAATATGTAATTAATAATTCCAATATCTGTACTGCTGATGCAGAGTATGTAATACAAGAAATAAAAAAAATTACTAAGAAAAATATTCCAGTTAAACAAGTTATTTTATCAAATATTCATAACCCACCTGATTCTTTACCTGAAAAAGAAAAAATAATTTATTCTAATAGATTACTTAAATCTATTTATAGGATTGACGAGATAATATATGCCTTTGAGAGATTTTTAAAAAATAGTGCCGATAAAAATTGGCAGCTTATAATAGCTGGTGATGGAGACGATAAAGCCAGGTTAGAATACATAGTAGAGAATAGACTTTTATATAATAATGTGAAGTTTGTTGGTTGGTTATCTAAAGATAAGAATTATGAATATTATAGCAAAGCTAAACTTTATGTATCTATTCCTCTATCTGATGGCACACCTACGAGTTTGCTAGAAGCTATGAGCTTTGGCTGCATTCCTGTTGTATCTGATTTACCTGCTTATCATGAATGGATAAAAAATGAAGTTAATGGCTTGATAATCAATAATTTAAATACTAATTTCTTGGGTGAAGCACTTAAAATTGATCACATAAACGCATGGCAAATAAATAGAAATATTATTATGCAAAAAGCTACTATGGATGTGAATAAAATGAAATTTATTGACATTTATAATGAATTATTGAATAAATAAAAATGTAAAATATGAAGAGAGTTTGCCATTTAACTAGTGTACACCAAAGAGATGATATCAGAATATTTCACAAAGAATGCAAAAGTTTACAAAATATTTATGAAATCAGTTTTGTAGTAGCTGATGGTCGCGGAGATAATATAGTAGATGGAATACAAATATATGATGTGGGAAAGTCTAGCTCTAGATGGGAACGTATTATTTTAACTACTAAAAGAGTATATAAAAAAGCATTGATGGTAGATGCAGATATTTACCATTTCCATGATCCAGAGCTTATACCTATTGGACTTAAACTTTTGAAAAAAAATAAAAAGGTTATCTATGATGTTCATGAGGATGTACCCAAGCAATTAATAAGTAAACCTTATCTCAATAAATTTATACTTAAAATAATCTCTAATGCTTTTAAAAAATATGAAAATAAATCTGTAAAGAAATTTACTGCTATAGTAACTGTAGTTCCAGAGATTACCAAGAGATTAAAGCAATATAATGATAAAACTGTAGAAGTGAGAAATTATCCAAAGTTGAATGAATTTGCAAAAATAAATGTGCGATGG
>JAHDSP010000195.1 GCA_018432645.1 Bacteroidales bacterium
CAGATATTAACTTTGGCTGTTAGGTCATAGTCATTAAGAATTATCAGGGCTAAAGCCCGATAATATATTTATTAGGTCCACGACATAAAGGTGGTGATTATTGAAAGTGGGAGTGAGATTGTATGCATTTTTGTAATTAACCTATGATAAAAAAGTTGTAGTTAATCAAAGTGTGAGTTATATAGCAAAGTAAGATAGAAAGAGGTATTATCTCAAAAAAAACATCGTAGGGGCGTATTACCATACGCCCAATTATATTCGACCTTTAGGTCGAGGTAGAACATAAAAAAGATCTAGGCTTTATCCTTGAAAAAGTCTAATCTTTACCCAATCAAAAAGTTATAGAACCAGATTTTAAAAAAAATCTTAAAATAAAATGCCAACCCTTAGCATTAAGTAATTGACCTTAGCATTAAATTTAAAATTATTATATTCTTTTAAGCTATTAGTGAGGCCATTATTAAAATATATTTCTGCTAATAGTGCAGTAGTGCCACCTAGCGAATATTCTATACCACCACCTACATCAAAAGAAGCTCTGAAAAGAGGAACACGATCAATAGCTTTTTCATTATCATAAGGTCTAAAAATAAAGGAACCATCTTTAGCACTAATTTCTTCAGTATATTTAGTTCCTATTCTGAAGCCTAATGAGCTACCGAGTCTCATATAATATCTGAAATAATTAATTTCATTAGTACGCATTTTAATCGTAATAGGAATTTGTAAATATTGAATTTTGTATATAGAATTAATATCAGACTGTTTGTTTATATAAATATCATACCTGACAAGTGTATCAGCTAATTTCAATTTACCACTACCATACATTACATCAAAGCCTGATGCAATAACAATATTAGGTGCTAGAGCAAACTCTGCCATAAAACCATAACCATAGCCAAAACGAACACCATCATTTGACCATTCTTTCATGTCAGGTTTCATCCAAGTAATTCCAGTAGTTCCATACATACCAGCTCTGAAAAATTTAAATTCTGTTAATGCTTCATCATTTTGTCCATAAATTTTTAATGAAAATACTGACAAAAGTCCTATAATTAAAATTGCTATCCTTTTCATAAGTTTTATTAATTTTGAATTTCAAAAACAAAATTATAAAAACAATTTCATATGAATAAAATATTTCCAATAGTTGTTTTGCTTGCTCTAGTATTGAATGCATGTAACTCATGTAGTAATAAAAATAAAGAGAAAGAATTTCTACCAGTAATAGCAAGAAAAAAGATGACAGATATATACGTGCCACCGATAAAAATACATAGATATGAGCAAGATTTGTTTGCTATACCTCTTGATAGTTTAAAAGAAAGATTGACAACATTACATAATAAATATAATTTTTTTTATAATTTAGAAGATTTAAATAATCCAGTAAATATTTATCAAATGAAATTATACTTAAAAGATCCAATAGTGAAACAATTTAAAAAAGATGTAGATAAACAATATGATGATTTGTCATGGTTAGAAATGTCTCTGAAAGAAGCCTTTAAAAGGATATTATATTTTGATAGTAGTTTTGTCATACCCAATATTTACACTTATGTGTCTGGTGGCGATTTTGAATTTCCTGTTAAATATGCCGAAAACAATCTTATCATAGCCCTAGACATGTATTTAGGAGAGAATTATAATATCTATAAACAGTTTGGCATACCTAAATATATTTCGTATAGAATGACAAAGGATTTCATAATAGTAGATTGTATGAAAGAAATAGGAAGATCATATGTAGAAAAATATAATCCTCCTAATAGCACTCTTTTGGATAAAATGCTTTATCATGGTAAAATATTATATTTTACAGATTTAGCCTTGCCAGAAATACCAGATAGTATAAAAATATATTACACTACACCGCAATATATGTGGGCTAGTACCAATGAAGGCAATGTTTGGGGATTTTTTATTGATAAAAAATTGCTATATACTACAGATGTGCGTGAGATAAATAAATATATAGGTGAGGGGCCATTCACTAGTACATTTTCACAAAATAGTGCTCCACGTATCGGTCAATATATAGGATGGCAAATAATACGTAGCTATGCGCTTTCTCATCCAAATGAAAATTTTAAAAATATTTTTTCGATAACAAACTCTAGCATTTTATTGCAACAAAGTGGATATAAACCAAAGAAAAATTGAGATTAAGAATTTTTATAAATTTTTTCTGTTAAAATAATGAGTACTATCACCCCATTCATCATAGCCTACACGATAACCTGCCATTTGTACTCTAGAGTCTAAGCAATCTATACAATCATCAGGATTTTCATCTATACAGGGTTTATTATTATAGAGTAAATATTCTTCTCTGTATTGCTTAGGAGTAATATTAGGCATCAAAACATTAGCACCAGCTTGTAAAGCTTTTTCTCTACCCATTGGATCTATAGCTTGCATGGCAGTGGTAGCGGCTATATTAATATCTGGCATCATCAACCTGAGAATAGCAATCATTTTTAAAGTTAAATTAAACCTATCCTTTAAAGGTAAAAGCTCATCTTTGTATTGATAAAGCGGAGTATCAGGATGTTCTATATAAGGTCCCATACCGCACATATCTATGTCTAGATCTCTCATAAAAATTAGATCATCAGCTAAATGTTCCACTGTTTGAAATGGTAGCCCTATCATAATACCAGTGCCCAATTGATATCCAATATTTTGTAGATTTATTAAACAATTATACCTAGTTTCAAAATCGTGATTGCCATCCTGTGGATGTAATTTTTTGTATAGTTCAGGATGAGATTCTTCTATACGTAATAAATATCGATGTGCACCAGCAACATACCATTTTTGATATGTTGCTATTGATTGCTCACCTAGTGATAGTGTAATACCTAATTTATCATTACTAATTTTTTTAATTTCTTTTATGTATTCTGTAATTTTTTCTATAAAAGCTGGACTAGTATTTTCGCCACTTTGTATTACAATGCTCCCATATTGCTCTCTGATAGCAAATTTTACAGCATTATAAAATTCTTCATCTTTTATAGTATAACGAATGAAATTTTTATTACCACTTCTAATGCCACAGTATAAGCAGTTTTTTCTGCAAATATTAGAATATTCTATTAAACCTCTAAAATAGACTTTGTCACCTCTGTATTTTAAACGAATTTCATTAGCTTTTTTAACTAATTTTAAGAAATCATCACCTTGCAATTGCAATAATTCTATTATTTCGTTTTTATCTAAATTATATAAATCTTGTCTATCTAATAAATAATTCATAACTTCTAAAAAACTTTTATAAAATTACAAATTATTCTTGATTTTGTAAAATTAGTTAATATATATCATTATAGAATAGATGAGGATTTATTAAAAAGGTCGATATTATATTTGGGATTATGGAGGGGATGAGTGAAGGGGGATGAGACAAACATTTATGTTAGCTTTTCCCTATGCTTTAATCTCAACCTCATAAATACATACCACGCCTCCCAGTCTGACGCTGCTAAATTCAACATCCTACCTATGTCTTCTATTACTCTATTCAATAAATATTTGTGCTTCACCACATACCA
>JAHDSP010000547.1 GCA_018432645.1 Bacteroidales bacterium
TCGAAGGAATAAACAATAAAATTCAACTTGCTAAAAGAAGAGCTAGAGGTTATAGAAATATTAACAACTTTATCAATATGATTTATTTCTTATGTGCTAAACTAAAATTTGATTACCCACACTATCCGTTATAAAACCTTTTTTCTTAACCATTTTTTAAAAAAATTATTTTAATTTTGAAAAAACTATTAATATGAAATTTGTTAATATTATCATTTTATCCTTTATAATTTTTTTAGCTTTAGCAGGTTGTGAATGCAAAAGGGATGATGAACATAATACTACAAAAGTAAATATGGATCCTGAACTATATGAGGAGCATTTATTAGAAGCTAATAAACTTTATCTAAAGCAAGAGCAAAGAGATATAGCCACTTATATTCAAAGAAATGGTTGGATAATGGATACTACACCAAGAGGTGTATTTTATATGATTTATAAAAATGGAGATGGTCCCTTGCCAGAAAAGGGAGATATTGTCAGATTTGCTTTTAAAACTATGCTTATCAATGATCTGATATGTTATGATTCTGATAAATCAGGACCAAAAGAGGTAGAATTAGGAAAGTCTGAAATAGAAAGTGGATTAGAAGAAGTATTATATTTTCTACCAGAAGGTACGCAAGCTTTTGCTATAATTCCCTCATTTTTGGCTTTTGGCTGGTTAGGTGATGCAGAGAGCATTCCTACTAGAGCTGTGCTAATTTATGATTTACATATATTAAAGGTGATCAAAAGATAGAATATCAAAATTCTTCATATGGCACTGGTAGTGGATGTCTAGAATTATAACGTAAAAGAAAATTATATATTATTTTATTCTTCCTTTTAGCTTTTAAAAGTTCATTATATAGTAATTCATCTCGTTCTTTTAAAAATTTTAAAAAATTATCATAATTGAAATAAAATCTTTTTCCTGTTTGCAGCTCTATTACATATTCAACGTTAACTTTTCTACGTTCTACTATTGGGTATGTAACCCAGTAATTATAATAGTAATAATCATCGTATGAATTATAGTATGTTATTTCAATATCATAGAAGTGTATTAGTGATCCTATGATCGTAGCATGATAAAAATTATTTTCATATGCTTGCTTAATATAGACAGAATTATCTATAACAACAGCAAATAAAGTATCTAAACGACAATATTGCTCATTAATACTATCATTACAAGGTATCTCTACAGAGTACAATGAGCCTCTATTATCTAATATTATTCTATAATCAGTATAGTCAGGATTATTATAATATAATGATTGAGGTTTTAAATATACTCCATCATTAAAAAAATATTTTCTAATTACAATTTCATTTTGAGAAAAAGCATTTAAAGAAATCAACAATATTAAGATAAAATATTTAAATCTCATCTATTATCATATTGTTGAGCTAATTTTAATAAAAAAGTAGGCTTATGAATAATAAATCTTTTATAAATGCCATCAGCTATTATACCTAGAGAATCATAAGCTTTTACCTCGAAAGTTAAAACATTACCTTCTATTTTGATAAGTTTAGCAATACTTCTCACTGTATCACCTATTTTAGTGGCCTTCAGATGTTTTACATTAATCTCAATACCAACAGTACAATAATCTGGTTCTAATCGTGGATCTACACAATCCATACAAGTTTTTTCCATAAATGCAACTAATGCTGGCGTAGAAAAAACATCTACTAATCCAGAGTCATACTGTACTGCTGAATCTTCATAACTAACAATTTTCGATTCTTCATAAGTTAAACCAATTTCTAATTCCATAATTTAAAAAATTTTTATTAGTGACTCCGGAGGGACTCAAACCCACAACCCTCTGATCCGAAGTCAGATGCTCTATTCAATTGAGCTACGGAGCCTAATATTAACAAAATTATACATTTTTTTCAATATTAACATTTTTTACAAAAACATATAATAAAATAATTAGTAATTTTTATTCCTTATCTATATAATAAACCTCCCTATTCAATTCATTTCTTAATAAATCTAATGATTTTTTAATAGCAGGATAGTCTTTTTGAAGATACAATTCGAAAATTTTAATAGCAAATTCTGAATATGTATCATGAGCATCATTATATGCTTGATTGATGATTTGTATCATTTCTTCTTTAGCAGCTACCACGGATAGCCATGCTTTTCTACTAACATAAATTTGCTGACTTAGATTATATTCATATTCTTGTCTCACTACATCTAGCATATATTTTTGTAAGGCAGATGTATTCTCAAAATTTTCTTTAGACATTTTAGTCAATAACTGCTCTGGAGCTATTCTTTCTAAAAACAATGCTAATCTCTCGTATGCTTGTATTTTTAAAGGTAAAAAATTTTTCCTCACATCTTCATCTCTAAGTGAACGTATTTCTTTTGAATGTCTTTCATTCATAGATTTTAATACAAATAATGCTGTTATAAAAACTATTAAAGAAGGCACCAAAACTAGTAAAACTGTTATTATTCCTTGATTCATTTTTTTACAAAATTACATAAAAATTTATTATCTCTTCTTAATATTCATTTAATTTTTAAATGTCCTATTTATTTGCAATTAATAAGTTATATAGTTGAATAATATAATTAGCTTCTTTGACATCGTGTACTCTCAAAATATCAGCATTATTTATCAAAGCTTGTAGATTAAGAGCAGATGTAGGACATAGAGCATCATCAGGAGATATATCTAGTGCTTTATATATCATACTTTTCCGCGATAAACCAACTAAAATAGGCCTATTATGGATGGTAAACTCTTTTAAATGATTTAAAATTTTATAATTATGTTCTATAGTTTTGCCAAATCCAAAACCAGGATCAATTATTATATCGTGAATGCCAGCATCTGATAAAACATGTAACCTTTCCGAAAAAAAATAATTTATTTCTTCGATAACATCATTATAATGTGGATTTATCTGCATAGTAGATGGAGTCCCCTGCATGTGCATAGCAATATAAGGTATATGTGCATTAGCTACAGTTGTGATAATCTCTGGCTCCATCAATCCACTCGAAATATCATTTATTATATCAGCACCTTCGTCTATAGCATATTTAGCTGTTTTAGCATGATATGTATCAATAGAGATTATAATATTGGGAAATTTTTTTCGAATATGAGGTAAAATGCTAGAAAGTCTTTCGATTTCTTCTTCAGCAATTAATGGAGTAGATTGTGGACGTGTAGATTCTGCTCCTATGTCTATGATCGCAGCACCATCATTAATCATAGATTCTACTTTGCTAATAGCCTGCTCTACTGATTTAACTCTACTATCTGCAAAATAAGAATCTGGGGTATAATTTATTATCCCCATTATAGCTGGTAATTTGATTTCTACTAATTGGTTTCTAAAATTAAATCTAATCTTTTCCATTTTATTTTTTAATTTTACAAAATTAGAAAATAATCTTGCAAAATGAGAAAAGGTAAATTTATAGTGATTGAAGGCTTGGATGGATGCGGTAAATCTACACAGATAGACCTATTGACAAGTGCACTGCATCATAAAAATATAAATAGTCTAACCATACATTTTCCTAGACGTAGCGATAAAGAATCTCCACTTTGGGGAACCATGATAAAGAAATTTTTGGACGGTTATTATGGTAATATAGACAAGGTACATCCAGAGCTTGTAGCACTTCTATTTGCGGGTGATAGATATAATGCAGCAGATGAAATCAATAAAAATTTGAATTCAGGAAATTGGATAATATGCGATAGATATGTTTTGTCTAACATTGCTTATCAAGGTGCTAAACTACCTTATGAAAATTGGAACAGTTTTGCTTATTGGATTTTAAAAACAGAGTATGAATATTTTAAAATTCCTAAACCAGATCTACAGATTATTCTATCAATGCCATTTCACTTTATAGAAAATAATCTTAAAATTAGAAAACAAAATTTTGAAGAAGACATTCATGAGCAATCTATGACCTTCCTAAAAAATGTAGAAAATATGTATGATTGGATAATAGAAAATATTCAAGATGATATTAAATCATTACATTATAATGAAATTAAAAATATTAATGATATTCACAAAGACATAATGCAAATAATAGATACACAATATTTTTAAATAATTATTAATGTTTTTATTCTTTTGCCATTTATTTTAGCCATATATATTTATTGAAATGTTACAATCAATTGCGGCAAAGTGTAAATTTATAACAATAGTTATAAAAATATTTTTTAGATTGAAAAAATATTACTAATTTTGCAAAAATTATTTTGGCCCATTCGTCTAGACGGCCTAGGACGCCAGGTTTTCATCCTGGAAATCGGGGGTTCGAATCCCCCATGGGTCACTAAATAAAAAAATTTTTAAACTATGGCACATCATAAATCGGCAAAAAAACGCATTAGATCTAATGAAAAGAAAAGACTTTATAATAGATATTATAAAAAGACTATGCGTACTATGATTAAGAAAATTTTAGCAACGACAGATCCTAACGAAGCTATAAATATGTTACCATCATTTTATTCAATTGTAGATAAAAATGTAAAAAGAGGTATCATACATAAAAATAAAGGAGCTAATTTAAAACATAAAATTACTAAAGAGTTAAATAAAAGAAAAAATTTAACTACGGCATAATTAGTTCTGTAATATACAAAATATTTTAACTAAAATACATTATATTGTTTGAGATATAATGTATTTTTTATTTATATATGCTTTTATAAATAAACTATTAAAAATCTTTTGAGAGTTTATATATCAGCTTTATTTATATCAATTTTTTGTTTTATTTTGATGTAATTTATATTAACCATCAACCAAATTAATCTTTTAATTATATTTATTCTTTTATATTAAAAAATGTCGTTAAAAAGAATAGTTACTATAGAATGTTAAAAGGAGTTCATTAAATTCAAATTATAATTTTTAAATATTAATGATTTTGAGAAGGGCGATGGAGAAAGATAAAATATTGGTTCTATAACGTTTTGAGTGGGTAAATAAAAAAATAGTAAATTTGGATAAAAAAGATATGAATTCAAAAGAGATATTTAGTTTGGCATTAAATATAGAAAAACCATGGTATATCAAAGATATTATATTAGAAAAATTTAATGCGAACATAGTTTTTGATAAATTTCACGTAAATGAATCCTTTTATAAAGTATGGCAATTGGAGCGAAGGGAAAATAAAATGCTGAAAGGTCATAAATATACATTTTTAAA
>JAHDSP010000533.1 GCA_018432645.1 Bacteroidales bacterium
ACCATAAACAACACTTGTACCACCAGAAATATTTTTTATTATATTATTATTATAATATTTTTTTGCTGCACTTGAAGCCCCACCATCTGCATCATAGTATCCATAGAAAGTGATAGCTCCCGTTAAATTAACATTATCTATTACATTATTAGTAAAATATTTATTTACAGTAGAGTCTGAGCTACTATTAGAATAATAGAAATAAACTGTACCACTTGCGACAGTTTTATCTAGATAATCTACACGATTACTATCTAGCATTTGGATGCCATTAGGTCTTATAGTATTGCCACCATTGATAGCATATACAGAACCTGAAGTATTTGTATTAATTTGGAAAATATTTTTCTTAATATACTGATTTTTAGCAGTTCCTTGGTGATAGATACCATAAACATTTGAGGTATATGTAGCATCAGAACCCAAACCTCTGATAGTATCAGCTATCACATAGTTTGTTACACTATCATTATAATTATTTAGATGTATCCCATAGATAGAAGCACTAGCAGCACTTCTTTTTAAGAAAATATTATTATTATTGAAATTATTAACAATAGCAAAGCTAGTAGGCAGGGCAGCGCCTGTACCACTCACATAATGATAGATACCACGTAGAGTACCCGCAGTCACAGTATTATCAGAGGTAAGTTTATTATTATTAACAGTAGCATTCACTATACTATTAAGCAAGATGCCATTCACAGTGCCAGAGACAGAATTATAGCCCGACATAGAGTTGTTAGTAAAACCATAAGTAATATTATTGCCATTTACAACAATATTTCTAGACATATAGTCACCGGTAGTAGAGCCTACAAGCACTACTCCCATATTTACATTAGAAATAGTATTATTTAGAATTTGAAGATTATTAAAAGCACCATCTAAGCTGGTAATATCAGCTCCACTTGTCATAGATGTAGCAGTATGTCTGCTATTAGCATAAATACCGAAGGTATTTTGATATGGTCCACCTAGAATAATAGTATTACCAATGATAGAGCAGTTTTGAGGTCCATCATCAGAATTAGCATAGAATAGAGCGACACCGAATTCAGTCATGTCATTAGTTCCAGCA
>JAHDSP010000373.1 GCA_018432645.1 Bacteroidales bacterium
ATCCCAATCTTGCAAAGCACCAGCTACAATTTCGCTAGCAGAGGCGCTACGTTCATCTACAAGTACAATAAGTTTCCCTTTTTCATAATCTCCTCTAAAAGTTGAATTATACTTATTCTCTGGTGTATTTCTTCCTTTAGTGTAAACAATCAACTTACCAGCATCTAGAAATTCATCAGCTAATTGCACGGCTGTAGCTAAAAAGCCACCACCATTACCACGAAGATCGAGAACTAGAAAATCGATATTGTTTTGTTTTAACTTATTAATATTAGTTTTAAATTCTTTAATAGTTGTACGAGAAAATCTATCTATTTTAATATAGGCTACCCCAGGCTCTATCATATAAGCAGCATTTATAGAATTGAGAGGAATTTTATCACGAATAATTGTGAAATCTATGAAATCACTTTTGCCAGGACGTTTTATAGTTACTTTAGCAGTAGTACCTTTAGGTCCTCTGAGTTTTTTAGTTACATATTCATTAGTTACGAAATCTCCACAAGCTATAGAATCGTTTATTTTTACGATTTTATCACCGGGGAAAATACCCACCATTTCAGCAGGACCACCAGCTATAACTTCTATGATATTTATAGTATCTCTTATAATTTGAAATGTAACTCCGATACCTTCGAAACTCCCTAATAATGGTTCCTCTACAGCTTTAACGTCTTTAGCTGATATATAAACACTATGAGGATCTAATGCTGATAACATACCTCTAATAGCTTCCTCAGTCAATATTGGAATATTTACAGTATCTACGTAGTTTTTATTTAATACATTTAGTACTTGAGTAAATTTTTCAACTTGTGT
This sequence comes from Bacteroidales bacterium, assembly GCA_018432645.1. GTDB lineage: Bacteria > Bacteroidota > Bacteroidia > Bacteroidales > DTU049 > DTU049. Next base: position 820 of record JAHDSP010000373.1, read on the forward strand.
TGATATCACATCTACTGAAGATTCTTTATTTACTTTTTGACTAAATAAATTCCCACAAATAATAATAATAATAGCACTTAAAAATAGTTTTTTCATAACCTACTGTATCATTTATTTTAAACTAATTACAAAGATAAAATTTTATTTTATCTTCTTTACTATATTTTTTTTAATTTTATAAATTAATATTTAAAAAACTTCATTAATTATATGGAAGATAATCTTTTTCATATTGTAGATAAAAATACTTTTTTACAAGCATTATTAGAAGCTACCTTTGTAACCATTCTACCAATATGGGGCTATATCTTGCAGTATATTCCTTCTATTAATGAATTTTTAATTGGTGTGATCCCGAGAGATTGGAATCATATTTATGGTATTTTGTTATTTCCAATGGTACATCATGATTTGAGTCATTTGCTAGGTAATGTCTTAGCATTATATGTTTTATTAATATTATTAAAAAATTCATTTTCACCATATTTTTATAGAATTGTGTTATGTGGATGGATCTTTCCTGGAATATTTATTTGGCTTGTAGGTAATAGTAATACTATGCATATCGGAGCAAGTGGATTAGTTTACCATTTAGCTTTTTTTATTTTTTGGATTGGTATAATGATTAGACAAAGAACTTTTATTGCTCAATCATTAATCGTAATATTTTTATATGGTGGATTTTTTTGGGGAATATTTCCATTATTTCCTGATGTATCATGGGAAGGACATCTAGGAGGATTTATCTCTGGCACTATCCAAGCTTTAATATTATCCAAACCTATATCGAAATTATATCCTAAAGAAGAAAATGACGATGATAATGATGATGAGCCACCACCAGATTGGTATGAAGATAATGACAATATTATAGATTTTAAATAATAGTTTTGAATTAGGCGTTTATTAATAAAAAATTATTACTGGTTCATTCTTAGTAATAACTATATTTCTTTATGAGTATAATTGATTTTGAATAAATTCATGCTTAATTTACTTTTCTTTGTCAACCACACAAAGAAAAATCTCTGCTTCAGTTGTTTCATAAGATATTATTTCGCCATGAATAGCATTTGTTTCACTTGCATAAAGTTTGGTAACAAAACAAGTTATAAGCAATAGTGCAATAAAGCTAAATTTTTTCATAGTTTAATAGTTTTTAAGTTATTCGTTAATAAAATAATTTTTTAATTCCCAAATTGTACCATCAAATAATTCTTTTTTTATTAATCCTACATTTCGGGCATAATAGAACTTTTTTGGTTGATTATTATATTGTTTTAAATTTTCAAATACTCTAATTTCATAAAAATTATTACCATTAATATTTAAAGTATCATAATTAGCCACATACTTTAATCTTTTATAGTCTGGATCCATATCTCCAACACTGGCAGGGGCGAAAAATTGGTAATAAAAACCCCATTCTTTAGATAAATGGTAAACATCAGGTGCTCCAGGGATTATTACCCCTCCCCCCCCCTATTAATGTTTCATTTACTGATGAATAAAAATTTTGTTCAAATACTTCGCAATTAAACTCTCTTTCATTTGGGGCAGCTTCCATAATTTTAATTTCTTCTTTAAAAAGAAAAATACTATCTTCTATGCCTGATGAGGTATTCTGATAAACCCAAAAGCTACCTACAGGAAATAAAACATAATCTTTAAATTCCTGTGACATATAATAAGTAGGATACTCTTTTGGTTCTTTTGTGCAATCAGATGCTATGCATAAGATTGATATTATTAATATAAAAAGGTAAAAATTTACTTTCATAATTTTTAGGTTTTAATTATTAATATGATACGATTTTAAATTCCATACTATATTTGTATCAACTGATAAATTGTTAATGTATAATGTTTTAATTTCTTTACGAACTATACCTATTTTTTCTCCCCAATAAGTATTATTATTAAATTTATTAGTAAAACATTTAATGTTTGTATACCATTTATTATTAATTTTTAATGAATCATAAAATTTAATATATTTAGTTCCTTCAATTTCAAAACCCAATTCCATGTTTTTTTTATATATAAAAATTCCATAAACAAAATAATTTGTCCATAAATGATAGATTAAAGGTTCTATACAAACAGCAATTGCATTATTATTAAAGGTACCATTCACACTATGAAATCTTTGAATTAATTTTTCCCATTTATAATTATCGCTAGAAGGTTGAGCTATCGTTATATCTCTTTCAAATAAATAAATACTATCTACTGCACCAGATACAGAATCTTCATAAACCCAATAAGAGCCAACAGGGAAATCCACATAGTCTTTAAATTCCTGGGGCATGTAATAAGTCGGTATATCGTTATCACAATCAGAGGCTATGCAACAAATGATTGCAAGAATTAAGAATAATATTTTTGTTACTTTCATATTTTTATATTTTAATGTTAAAAAACAAATATACAAAAAAATTGAAATAACCAAATTTTTTTATTATTTACATAATTTATTAGATTAAAGTTTTAACAATTTTTCCGTTCTTATAATTTTATTATTATCCCTTATTGTCAGATAATATAAGCCATTTGGCTCATCGGCTAAATCAATTATTATTTTGTTATTATTAATTTATTTCTATGTATAATAAAATTTTTATTATCTTTAATAATATAAAAATATATCCCATTTGATATATTAGATAATTCAAAAGATGTTGAATTAATTATTTGCTTTTTAAAAATAATTTCCCCATAATAATTATAAAGTTCAAAAGTATAAGGCATATTTTGTTGGTTATTAAAGGAAATATTTATGTTTTGAGTAGCAGGATTAGGATAGATAATAAAAGAAGAATTAACAAAAATATTTTCAATTACACCATAAGTATTATAATAACATTCATTATAAGATGAATCAATATAGGAAAGAGTATCGTTTTCATAAAAACATAATAACTCAAAATCACTACCTGTTATTAGTGAATAACCACTATAAATTACTCCTTCGGTGCTACCAATTCCTTCTATCCATTTTTCTGTAATAGAGGGGGCACTTGGACAATATAAATTAATCACTTTCCTATATTGGTCATTAATTTTAATTGAATCAAACCCGCAAACAGTTAAATAATCATATTGAGTAAAATAAAATGTATCATTAATATTAGGTTGAAAATCATAAATTAGTTTTTCATTTGCTGCTGAATTATATTTGTAATATACTTTTTGGGTTGAATCTTCTCTGATAAATCCATTAAGTTCCCAATTATTATGAAATTCATCTTCTGCTTTTAAAACTTTCTTATACATAGTATCATTAATAATAGTATCACCTTTAAATTTAATAAAATGTGTACTTTTATAATTAGGATTAACCCCATTAATCAATAATACACTCCACAATTTATTTGTATCAACAAGTTTATGATATTCTTGCCCAAAACAAAACTGCACAATTACAGCACAAATGAGTGTCAAAAGTATTTTTTGTTTCATAATTTTATAATTTTATAAAAGTTAATACTTTGATTATTTCTTAATTCTATTATTAATAAACCATTGGGTAGATTATGCACATCTATTACATTATTCCCTTTAATTAACGGTATATTTTTTATAACATCCCCTATTAGATTTCTGATTATTAGTGTACTTTCATACTTTGTATAGATATTTAATACATTTTCAACAGGATTAGGATAAACATTAATATTTTTATCTCCGACGTCAGATATATTTATATTAGTAATATAATCACAAGAAGATACAATCCCTGATTGGTATAAACCAAAATTGTTATCAAAATAACATCTAAATGGTCCACCTTCATCCATATCTAACGCACACATAAAAGGTTCGGGAAACATATAATGATCTATACAACCAATTTTTTCCACAATTATTGAACCGAATTGCCAGTCAGATGTATCTTTGCGACTAATTCTCAAATACTTTAAAGTATCAGAATTAATAACTATTGTTCCTATACTATCAACCTCAATTGTTCCAATACTATCACAGCTTCCAGGAATACTCCGACCAGCTATTTCCCACCAATCACCTGGTTGTGCATTAAAATTATATAACACAAAAAATTGATCAAATCTATAGTAATATACTTTGTTGCTGTCTGAGTAAGTAAATTCAAGCCCCAAATTAGTCGTGTCAGAAATAGTTGTAACATAATCATATGAATAAAGTTTTTTTTCTAAAACTTTACATACTTTTCCATCAATTAAACTGTCGCCTATGTATTTTATTTCTATATATCCTGTGATTGAAAAGTTATTATAAGAGTAATGCCAAGTTGCTCCATCTGGTACCCACTCGTTTTGATTTTGCCCAAAACAAAACTGCACAAGGGCAGCACAAATGAGTGTTAAAATAATTTTTGTTTTCATAATAAAATTTTTTTAAATTACTTATAAGGTAAAATTACAAAAAAAATTCAAATAATCCGATTTTTTTATTATTTTTTTCATAATTTTTATGTTTTAATTATTTTATTAAATTAAGCGTTTTAATTAACAACTAAAATATTACTTGTTCATTAACGGTAATAATTATATTTCTTATGAATATAATTGATTTTAAATAAATTAAGAAAAGTCTCCTTGACAAAGCTTACTAATTATTGTAAAGGAATTCTTTTAATACAAAAAGCAGAAAAAGACTTTTTTATTTAAACGCCTATTTAATAAAGCGAATTACAAAACTTGTGCTATAGCATTATTGAAAGAGTCTGCTTTTTTAAATCCATATTTATTATTCAAATAATTAGCTAAATATTCTTGCTCAGTTTGTCCTTTCACTGGAACTAAAATAGCATTTTTATTTAATAAAAATAAATCCATAATAGTAGAATAGCCTGCTGTAGAAATTATATTTTTAGCGTTTGAGACTATAGATAGCCATTGGATATCATCTGGAGAATTTATAATCCTTAGATTAGTATGATTACTTCTAAATAAATATGGAGATATCATAACAAAAGAAACTGAGGTATTCAAAGAAGCAAAATTACTTAATTCTTTTACAATTAAGTTGCAATATGATAATGGAGCCGAAATTAATATAGCTACATCATATTGTTTTTCATTTTTTGAAATATTTACCTTATCAAATCTAGATAAAGGTCCTATATATGAGATAGGTAAATTATTATAATTTGATGTATGAGATAATTTGCCTGCTAGACTTTCATTATAAGCTTGGTAATCTGGAATCAAAATTTGATCATATTTTTTGAGATAATACCTTAAATAACTATTAATTAATGGATTAGCAAAAAATAAATATTTTGGTAGAATTACATTTAGCTGGTGAGTAATGAAATATGAAGTAACATTTTTATTAAATAGACCGTAGCGATTATCACTAATGATGACATCTATTTTATACAATTTTATTATTTTTTTAAGTTTAAAATGTTCATAAATAGTTTGCCAGATTATCTGAAAAGCGATGATGAAATAATTAAATATATTAAGGCCATTTTTAGAATATTTAAAATGAAAAGAATAAAATGGGATGAATTGAGCATTATCAAAATATTTTTTGATTAAAGCAAAGCTCATACCATCACCAGCTATAATGATGTCATTACCATCATCTGATAATTTTCTAATAATAGGAATGAGCCTAGTAGCATGCCCGAGTCCCCAATCTAATGGACTAATAAGTATTTTCATTTTTTAGTTATAACAAAAATATGGTTCTATAACGTTTATTGTGGGTAAATTATTTTACCACAAAGAGCACCAAGATATTACACAAAGTTCACAAAGTGCCATTTTTAAGCATTTTAATTCTATCATTCTCTGTGTTCTTTGTGCCTTCTTTGAGAACTCTGTGGTTAATATTTAACTGTACAAAAATAAATAAAATTCTTTTTTATAAAATTACTCTTTTTTAATCTTTATCCATACAAAACGTTATAGAACCACAAAAATATTATGCAAAATTTAAAAAAATATATCAAAAAATAAAGCGATTTTTATTTCTATAACTTTTTATATGGGTAAATTATTTAGGTTAATTATTTAACTGTCCAAATCTGGTTATTATCCACAGATGCACACAAATGAGACTGGGGAGACTGGGAGAAGAGGTGATAGGTTGATGTGTTGAGGAGAGAATATTAGTTATAAATTAATCCACAAATGAACAAAAAACTAAATCATCTGTGTTAATTTGTGTAAATCTGTGGATGAAATTATAGAAATTGCGGGTTGTTATTTATTTTCCACAAATGCACACAAATGATCATAAATTATAAATTAATTTTGAGGAATTTAGAAGTTTAGGAATAATGAGCGTTGAGTGATGAGTAATTGATCAAAGTTTTTATAAGCTAATTATCGGAAAAACTAATCTTTACTCAATCAAAACATTATAGACCCCAAATTTTTTTAGTATTTTTGTAAATAAAGAAAAAAATATGGACATAATTCCTATTTTAGCAGGCATCAGTCTTGGATTTTTTTTAATGGCTACTTCGTATCGACATGCATTAGTTTTCAAATCAAATGCACAAATTGTAATGGTGAATTTGATTTTTGCTATAGTATCAATGTTAATGTACTTTTTAGGTTACAAATTAGGATTGGCTACGATAGTTACTTTACCTTTCAATCCTGGCATAATAAGTATAATTCTGTTTCTATTTTTAGCTGTTAGGATGTATTTGAGTATAGCTAAGGGCAAATTAAGTGAATTAATAGTAGATTTGAATAAATTTAAGACAGTACTTACGATGTCATTATCATTGAGTTTCGAATCATTTTTAGCTGCTTTATCTGTCAGTTATATGTTTGCTAATATCTATAGATCGATGTTGTATACAATTATTTTTATCTTATTATTTTTATTTATTGGTGTATATGCAGGCAAACAGGTTAATAGATTAGGTTCTGTGAAAATATTTTATATTATTTCTTCAATATTTTATTTAATTAATGGAGTGGTTTGTATAATTATAACCTTAATTAATATTTGAATAA
>JAHDSP010000328.1 GCA_018432645.1 Bacteroidales bacterium
ATGCATATGATAGACAAGAGATTTGGCAGTTTCTCGAAATTGATATTTACATTTTTTACATTTATAGACTTGTCTACCATCGCGAACACCTGCTTTAGTAACATACTCACATTTACATCTGGGACAAATGGGAGCAGTTGAAAGAATCTTAATTCTCTGATAATCTAATGCTGTCAATCTATTCTCATTCATGAATTCATAAAGATTGTCTAAAAATTCACGCTTGCCTTCTTTGGTCAGAGACAGCATTTCTTCTATTACTTCGGCTGTATATTCCATTAAATTATGTTTTTTGCAAAACTAATAATAATTTATAATACTTTATTTTAAACAATGTTGTTGTTTGTTTTCTACCCTTTCCCCTTTTTGACTCATGTATAATCCTTATTTCCTATAACCTAATATCAACGCTAACATTAAATAAATAATCAATAATATCAATATTGCCTTCCATGAATACAAAACAAAAAATATTATTATAGCTAAAAATATAATGGTTATAACAATCTTCCCCAAATTTGATTTTTGTAAATCTTTGAATGTATAGAAATGTATGGGTAATATCATTATAATTCCTATTATGAAATTAATGATTAAATATAGCTGCCATGACATCTGCCATTGAATATTTAAGAAAAATAATGTAATTACTATGATAGCAGCTAATGGCGATGATAATCCAATAAAATATGGTAGATTATTGTATTTTGTATTAAATTTTGCCAAACGGTATATTGTAAATAATGGATATATTCCTGCTGAAAAAATTAAAATATTTGGTATTGTTTCGTAATGTTTAAGCATATATGCTATTAATACAGCAGGTAATACACCAAAGCTTACTGTATCGCATAATGAATCTAGTTCTTTACCAATTTCAGAGTTAGTTTTTAATAATCTAGCAATCATACCATCTAAAAAATCACATAAAAGGGCAGCTGCGAAAAAATAAGGTACTACATTTATTTGATCATTTAATATTGCAATAATACTAATTATACCAAAAAAACCATTACATAAAGTTATAAAATTAGGTAATAAACGTTTCATTTTAAAAAATTTTACTAAAAAACCTGAAAAGTATTTTGAAATGGTGTAACAGTAAGTACTGGTACGGTAGCAGATTTTATAATTTGAGTAGCTGTGCTCCCTATATAAGTATGATGCCAATCTGCTTCATTCTCTTGTTGTGTCATCAAAAAAATCATATCTGCTTCTGAATATGTAGCATATTCTAGTATCTCGTCAGCAATACTTTTATAAGGTTCTAGATTTGCTAATAAATTAGTGGTACAATGAACATTATTTTCTATCATGAAAATTCTAATTTTTTCTAATTTTTGTTTAAACTCGTTTTCTCTATTCATATTTTTGTTTGTCATTACAAAAACGATTTTTAGTGAGCTTAAATAAAATCTACTAAATTGTATTGCTGCATTAATTTTTTGGCTTATAGGTTGAGTGAGATCTATCGGAAAAAGGATAGTATTAAATTCATTTTTCACTCCATAGGGAGAGGTTATTAAAACTGGACAGTATGCCTTCCTGATTACTTGAGCAGTATTATTCCCTATTGTCTGAGTCTGATTCAGATGTATTCTCCCTATTTTACCCATTACTATTAATCTAGCGTAATTTTCATATGCAAAAGAAATTATCGTTTCACTCACATCTCCTTGTAATATCTGGTAATGAAAATCTATTTCATATCTTTTATGATAAATGCTAGATAAAAGTTTGAGCTTTCTAATAATGCTTTTATCAGGCTCATAATATTCTTTTACTCCATTTTGGATAGATTTAACGTCGTGCACTATGTGTAGCAAAGTAATATCACAATTAAATAATGTAGCTATCTGATAGGATTGTTCTACTATTAATTCTGTAAAATCATTAAAGTCTACTGGAGTAACAATATTGTTATAATAAGGATTTTTCATTCACAAGTTACATTAAAAATCATTATTTAATATTTACGATTGCAATTTTATATTTTGGATAACTTAAAGTTTTTGCCCTTACTAATAATAAAGCAATTTTATTAGGAGCCATTACTTTCGAATTTATTGGTAGTGCCATATAGTCATCTATTTCTTTACTAGCAAAAAGAAATTCATTAGATTTATTACCATTGGGGTCTATACTACAAAATGCTACACATAGATTACGATTTGTAGAACTAATTTCAATAACTTTTGGAGGTAATGGTGCTGGAGTAACTAAATTTTTAATGTTTTCATTATAAAGTATATAAATATTATCTTTGTAAATAGTATAAATATAAGAGGTTAGGTATTCATAGCCTTTAATATTTTTTTGTCTTTTAGGAACTTTAACTAAAAATTTTGTTTCTCCTTCTGGATTAAATTTAAACACAATAATATCATCGTAATTATACAATTCTTCATCTTTAGTACTTATTTGTTCAGCAAAAGCTATTACTGAGCCATCAACATTTACAACAATATCTTTAAATTTTAAGTTATCTATTGTAACTTCGTCGCCATTAGCAGCACTATTGATTATATTTTTAGCTTGTAACTTGCCAAGTCCTTCTGCAATAAATTCTGGTGAAAAATTATATTGTTTTATTTTTTTTACTTCAAAAGTATTATGATCTATAATGGCATAAAAATAACCACTTGCTTTATTTGAAATATATTTAGAATAAGTTAATCCTATAAGTACAATATCATTATTTGGCAGTGGACCAGCTATCACCTCACTAATAAATTTATTTTGAATGTTTACATCAATTTCCTTCAAAGATTGGCCTTGATCATCAGTTGCTAAAAGTACAAAACTATAATTATCTTTTATATTCCTACTAATGATTGATTTCTTCCCTTCATATTTAGTACATTTAAGGACTAATTGTCCATTATTCATCACAAAAAAATCATTTATAGCGAAATTTTCATCTGAATATGGTAATTCATATTCATTAGCCCATATTCTATTCATATCTTTATCAAACACCATAGCTCCAAATTTCTGAGGCATACCACTTTTGTATGGCGCTGGGTAAAAAATTAATATTTTTGAGCTATCTTGAGATAAACTAAGTTGAAATTTATTAACATTGCGCAAATTTGTATAGTCATAATTAATAGCACCTAATTTTCTAGGTTCAGAAGCCATTAACTCTTCTTTGTCTAAAGTAAGCATATATAGAGATACTGTTTTTTCACTTTTTTCAATAACATAACCAAATACATATATGTTATCATGTACCTCGTATAAATCCAGAAAATTTAATTTCTCTATATCACCCAACCCTTTAAAAGCTAATGGTAAAGTATTTCTGAATCTTAAATCGCTTCCAGCATTTGCTATTATGATGTTAGTACTATAGGAAAAATTAACTATTTGATTACCTAAAAATAAAAATTGTTCTGGTTTAGCACTTATCATTTTAGTTATAGTAATACTACCGTCTTTTATTAAATATTCTGGACCATAAGTTATTTTAACTTTATTGGTCTTGGTCTGTGCTTGGAGATTTAAGACACAAATAATTCCTAATAATAATACAAAAAATTTTTTCATAACTAATTTTTTTTACAAATATATTTAAAATTATTGAAAAAACAATTTTTCTTTTTCTTGTAAGCCACGTAAAAATTCTGACTTACTCATCTTCTTTCTACCTTCTAAAGCTACAGTTTTAGGAATTAATATCCCATCACTACAACCTATAGCAAAAGTATTTTTATCTAAAATTATAAATTGTCCAGGCATAGAATTACATAGTTTATAATCAGCATCAAAGATTTTTAATACCAATTTATTTTTTTTAGAATTAATAAGATAAACAAAAGCTGCTGGTTTAGGAGATAGAGCACGCACTACACGCCAATTATATTTGCAAGATTTGTCTAAATCTAATTTACAAATTTCTTTTGTTATTTTAGGAGCATAAAATTTTTCTTGTTCATAAATTAGTTCTTGTTTTATAGGATTAATAGTATTATTTACTAGACCTATTATAGAATCGACTACGAGCTGAGCACCTTTTATTTTTAATCTATCATGAAGAGATTGAAAATTATCTGTATCATAAATAGGTTCAGTATTTTGCAATAAAATAGGTCCTCCATCTATTTGTTCATTCAATAGTATAGTTGTTACACCTGTAAATTCTTCGCCATTAATGATAGCCCATTGCATAGGAGATGGTCCACGATATTTAGGTAATAAAGAAGGATGTAAATTTATAGTCCCATATTTAGGAATAGATAATATTTCATTAGGAACTATTCTAAAAGCTACTACTACAATAAAATCTGGATTAAAATTTTTTAACTTCTCTACAAAAGAAGGATCTTTTAATGAAATAGGTTGTGCTATAGGTAAGTCCAGTTCTGAAGCTTTTAATTTGACAGGTGAAAGTTGCATTTTTAAACCTCTGCCAGCTTGTTTGTCTGGTGTAGTAACCACAAGGGATATATTAAAATTTTTAGATAATAATTCTAAAGTAGGGACAGCAAAATCGGGCGTCCCCATGAAAATTATATTTAATTTGTACATTTATCTATAGATTTTCCTTTGCTCTCGCCATGCTAATAGCTGTTAAAGCTGCTTCTACACCTTTATTGCCATGGCTGCCACCACTTCTTTCTATTGCTTGTTCATAATTATCAGTTGTTAAAACACCAAAAACTACTGGTATAGAGTTTTGCAGAGATACTTGCATACAGCCATTGGCTACAGCATTAGATATAAATTCGAAATGCCTTGTCTCACCTTGTATAATACAACCAAGACAAATAATGACATCGTATAATTGTTTTTTAGCAATTATTTGAGCCAATTGTGGTAGCTCATAAGAGCCAGGAACATGCTTTACTAAAATATGCTCATGTTTAGCTCCATGCTCTATCAAGCTATCATATGAGCCCTTTAATAATCTATCTGTAATTTCTCTATTCCAATCAGAAACAATTATAGCATATCTAAATAATGAACCGTCTAAGAATTCATTTTTATCATTATCTGATAAATTAATTTTTTTATTCATTTGATAAATTTATTTATTTTTCAAAGCTGTCTCTGCTCGAGCTATATATTTATCTATATCTCTAGCCTCTATGGAGCGAGGATATTTCTCTTGAATTTCTTTATATAGTTTAATAGCCTCTTTATAATTATCCATCATTTCATAAGTCATAGCGCAACGGTGCAAATACATTGGTGTAGTGAAATCATTATCACTATTTTTTATTGCTTTGTTATAATACTTGATAGCTAATTCATTATTATCTAATTCTAAGTAAGCATCTCCTATTGAGCCTAATGCCATTGTAGCAATAATGTTATCTTTGCCATTATATTTCTTTAAATGTGTAATAGCATCTTCATAATTTCTCTGTCTCAGATATATCATCCCAATATAATAATTAGCTAATTTACCTGTAGGAGTGCTACCATATTGATCTATTATATCTAAAAAACCTAAATCTAATCCATCTCCATTAAGTGCTAAATTGAATGAATCTATCAAATAATATTGCTCTGCCATATACATACTAGCAGCTGCTTCTTCATTTTTAGGATTAGAGACAAATCTATTATATAAAAATATAATTAATATTACTGCTGTGATGCCTATTAATACCCATGATAGTATTTTTTGATTTTTATTAACAAAACTTTCCATTTTTGAAAAAGTACTTGGCTCTTTTTCAGCGTTTACATTTTGTTCTTTTTTATCTTCTGCCATAATTTCTATTTTATATTTTGCAAAATTAAATTAATTTTTTTAAATAGTAGTTCAGATATTTTGTTTCTTTCTTTTCATAGTTGTAAAAGAAAGAATTTAATAATACACATAAATCTTAATTATACATTATATTGTAATAATTTAGTAATTAATGCAACTACTAATTCAATAATTATTATTATCTTTGAAGATTAATTTATTAATAAAATAATTTATTTATTTTTGTATTTTAAGTGTATTTTTGCTATATATATTTATAAATAAAGGGAAATAATGTCTTTATATAATCAAAATATTCTCAAAAGTTGGAAAATTCATCAGAATTGGACTCTATTTCTCGATAGAGATGGTGTGATAAATAAACGTAAAATAGGAGATTATATAAAAATAATAGATGAATTTGAATTTTTACCAAATGCCAAAGAAGGCTTATCTATACTAGCTAAATATTTTAACAAAATCATTATAGTAACAAATCAACAAGGTATTGGCAAAGGAATAATGACAGAAGATGATTTACGTGAAATACATAAATATATGTTAGAGGAAATATTGAAATCTGGTGGACGAATAGATGCTATCTATCATTGTCCAGATTTATCTAACTCGAATTCTAATTGTAGAAAACCTAATCCTGGCATGGCTTTAAAGGCAAAAGAAGATTTCCCGATGATAGATTTCTCTCATAGTATGATGGTAGGTGATAGTAAAATAGATATGGATTTTGCTCAAAATTTGGGAATTAAAAAAATTTTTATTGGTGATCTAGAAGAAGTAGAACTCACACTGGTAGATATCGATTTAGTATTTCTATCACTGTATGATTTTGCTATAGAAATCAAACAATATTACCAAAATTTACAATTATGAAATTTAATCTTTTTATTTTAACTTATATTTTTTTAACTATCTCATTATTTTCTCAAAATGATACTATTAATCAAAAAGATAA
>JAHDSP010000213.1 GCA_018432645.1 Bacteroidales bacterium
AGAATATTTAGAATAATATTTTGATGTAGGAGAATTAATAGTAGGATTAGGTTCACCTGCTAAATCGATACCTGTTTTATGTGTAATCCCAAAAGATTCTAATTTATTAAAAAATTTTTTATCGTTGCTACCATAAGCTTTGACAATAGCTTTAGATATGCCAATATTACTACTAATTTCGAAACATTTTCTAAGAGTAATCTCACCAAAGCCACCCTCATGCGAGTCGCTCATAACTTGGGACCCATATTTCCATATTCCATTTCCAGTATTAATGACTTCATCTAAATTTACTAATCCATCATCGATAGCTGCTAAAAGGCTAATAGTTTTAAAAGTAGAACCAGGTTCATAGCGTTCACCAATAGCATAATTATAAACTTCTCGATAAGAGTTGTCTGGCATGCGTTTCAGATTGGCAATAGCTTTTATTTCGCCAGTAGACACTTCCATTAATAAAACTGTACCATGGTCAGCGGCATTTTCTTGTAATACTTTTGTGAGAGCTTGAGTGGCTATTTGTTGATAATAGGCATTAATAGTAGCTTTTATATGTTTGCCATCTACAGGTTTAATCATTGACGAAGAGTCCTCTGTAGGTATCCATACGCCTGGTGCTATTCTATGCATCCATTGATAGCCTTTTTTGCCTGTCAGAATACTATCATAAGCACCTTCTATGCCTACTTTGTAATTTTCTCTAGAAAAACCTATTGTTCTTTCTGCTATACTACCTAGTGGTTTAACACGTCTATCTTTTTTGACTAATATCAAGCCGCCACCATATTGACCTAATTTAAAAATCGGAAAAGTTTTTAGCTCTTCTGCATCTTCATATGGTATGTTTGTCTTTAATTTAACATATCTTTTACCAGAATTTCTAATTCTAATTAGTAAATTTTTGTAGTCCTTGGCAGTTTTATCTTTGAATTTATTAGCTAACATGAGCGACAAAGAATCAATGTTTTTATCAAAGATATCTTTAGAAACATTTTTTTCGTTTAGGTCTAGATAAACATCATAAACCGGTATAGATGTAGCCAGCACCATACCATCTTCTGAGTAAATATTGCCTCTGATGCCGGTGATATCTACATATTTATATTCATAATCAAAGGTATGTGAACGCAGTTCATCACCTCTTACATATTGTATATCGATAATTTTGTAAATTATTAAAATGCCAATAATTAATACACAGAAAAAGACTATACTTGCTCTGCCAAAAATCGTAGATTTAGCTTTATTGTCAAATTGTATTTTATCTGTTGGCATCTTTTTTATTTTTTGTTATTTATCTTTAGTTTCAGTTGAATAATCGAATATTTTTATAGGTGGTTGATCAGATGGTTTGAGGCCATCTTTACTTAGCTCTTTATAGCAATAATCTAGATTCATTGTTGAAATTTTTCTAGCATTTAGTACAATACTTTTAGTTTTCAAAGCTTCATTTTGGGTTTTCACTTTGCCAAGTTCATATAAAGTTTTATCTATTTGATAATTTTTAGCTATGTATAGAATCATCAAAAAAGTTATCCAAGCGATGAATGGCAATTGTTTTTCTAGAGGTTCAGAAGCCAGATAGTCGCCACTCATCAAAAATTTAATGAGACCTTTTTTTTCTTTTTTGTCTGAATTTAGTTTTTTTGACTTCTTTGTACTCATACTTTATTATTATTTTTTATTGCAACATACATTTTGGCACTACGAGATCTATTATTAGCAATTATTTCTTCTTGAGTAGGTGAGATTTTATAAATTTTTGACCATCTTTCATTTTTATCACCTTTTAACCAATTCTCATCTAGTTTATTATTTATTTTTTTTCTTAATTCACTTTTTAATATTTGGTCTTCTAAACTATTAAAAGTTATAACACAGAGTTTACCACCAGGTGATAGAGATTGATAAGATTCCTCTATGAAGATTTTCAGATTTTCTACTTCATTATTCACTGCTATACGTAGAGCTTGATAAATTTTGGCTAAATTTTTGAATTCTTTGCCTTTAGGAATATACTTTAAAGCTAATTCATTGAGTTCAGATGAGGTTTCGATAAGTTTTACTTTTCTTTTATCAATGATATCAAGTGCCAATGATACTGCAAAACTCACATTACCATAATTTTTTAAGATATTAATTAAATCCTCTTCAGAGTAATTATTGATAATTTCTTTAGCAGTAATTTCTTGGTCTTGGTGCATACGCATATCTAAAGTAACATCAGACATAAAGCTAAAACCTCTATCATTAGTTTCTAAATGATGAGAAGATAGTCCTAGATCTGCTAAAATAAAATCTGCTGGCAAAGCATCAAAATAGTTAAGATAATATCGAATAAATTTAAAATTTGCATTTATAAGAGTAAAACGAGAATCGTTAATTTCATTAGCTAAAGCATCAGCATCTATATCGAAAGCAAAAAGTTTACTTTTTTTAGAAATAATAGATAAAATAGCTCTGCTATGTCCGCCACTACCAAAAGTACCATCTACATAAATTCCTTGGTTTAGTATAGGAACTTCTTTTATTACTTCATCTAATAAAACTGGAATATGATATATTTGCTTACTCATCATTTATCCTCCTTATCATCCATAAATGATTTACCCAAGAAATCTTCAGCAAATTTTTGAAATTCATCAGAATGTGATTGCAAATAATTCTCGTATAACACTTTGTCCCAGATTTCTATTCTATCTATGCTGCTACTTAGCACCGCAGTATTTTTGATTTCTGCATAATCGAAGAGATCTTTGGGTATTTGTATTCTACCTACTTTATCGAATTCTATCACTCTAACTCCTGACATATAAAAACGTATAAAATCATTACTTTGCTTATTAAATCTATTAAGTTTATTGAGTTTCTCTAATTCTTCGTTCCACACAGATATTGGTATCAGCTCTAGACAGGAATGGTAGAGATGTCGCTTGATGACAAACTCATTTATTTGATGTTGAGTAAACAGAGATTTCCAAAAAGCAGGCATGAGGAATCTGCCTTTGGAGTCTACTGCTACATCTGTCATTCCTGTAATTACAAACATGGTTTTATATTTTATAAAAAATTCTTTTACTAAATTTGACTACAAATATACACACTTTTTACCACTTTTTACCACTTGAAATTAAATTGTCAATAACTTTTTTTGTGGGAATAGCCTAAAGTCGTTTAATAATCAATGTTTTAAAGACATTGGCCAAAATAAAAAAAATTGAATGGCACGATATTTGATAAGGGCAAAAATCCTATATTTTGAGAAATTTTTTTATAAATTAGATAAAAAATAAAATTTTATCATTTCATATCTTTTCTCATAAAAGCCAAAAAAATATTTTTAAATTGTTCATTTACATAATAAGAGAAAATTTAGTAAATTTGCAGAAATAAAAACTAGAAAAAATGGATGATATTTATAATTGGTCTATTAAAAACATAGATAAAATACATGTTCATGGATCTAATATTTTAACAAAAATAAAAAATACTAAATTTTCAAAAAATGACAAAGAAGATGAATTAAATTTCATATTATCACAATATAAAGAATGGTTTGAGAAAAATGAACAATTAATTGGTTATACTAATGAAATAATAGAAAAAAGAGTTAAATGGTTAAATGATTATAAAGCAGTAATAAAAAATATAGATTATACTGCTCAATCAAAGTTTCATTCATCAGTATTAGAAGAATTTTTATATTATTTATTTAGAGATTTACTACAAGACATCATAAATAGTGGAAATGTTGATAATAAAAAAGTACAAAAAATTTCAATTGGAGGCATAAGGGCATACAGTAATTTATATTTTGCACCTAAAGATATACTAAATTTTATGCAAACTTCTAATATGAAGATAAATGTAAAAGATCAAGATTTTTCTATATATAGAAAAGTTATTATACGAGCAGACGATGAGCAAAAAACAATAAATGTACCAATAGTATCTATAGAATGCAAGACTTACATTGATAAAACAATGTTGGAAGGTTCGATAGCTACTGCTGACAAGATAAAAAATGGAAATCCATACTGCTTATTTTTAGTAGTAACAGAAACTTATGATGTTAGTTATGAAGTAGATCCAGCTTATTCAAGGATAGATCAAATATATGTACTCAGAAAGTCTAAAAGGCGCTCTAATGATAATAATTCTATAGATTATTACGTTATAAAAGATTTATTTGATTTTGTAAAGACACATTTATTGAGAGATTGGTCTAACATCGAAAAGAAATTAAAACAAGAGGGTAAAATATTATGAAAGAAGAAAAAATAAAAGATAAAAATTTAAAAGAAAAGATAAGAAATGGTACAAAAGAAGCTAATAAATCTATAAAAATTGAAGATAATGAAGAAATAAAAAAATATCTAAATAAAATAATTGTAGGAGATGGTTTTGAAGTATTAACAAGGTTGCCATCTGAATCAGTAGATATTGTTATAACATCACCTCCATATAATTTTGGTCATAGCTATAATAATGATCAAACTAATGATACTATGAAATGGGATGAATATTTCAAAAGATTAACAAATATTTGGATAGAATGTTATAGGATTCTAAAGCCTGGTGGACGTATAATAGTTAATGTTCAACCATTATTTTCTGATTATATACCCACACATCATATAATTTCTAATCAATTACAGAATATAGGTTTTTTATGGAAAGCAGAAATTTTATGGGAAAAAAATAATTATAATGCTAAATATACAGCATGGGGTAGCTGGAAATCACCATCAATGCCATATTTGAAATATACTTGGGAATTTATAGAAGTTTTTGATAAAAAAACACATAAAAAAATTGGTGATAAAAATAATATTGATATTACTGAAGATGAATTTAAAGAATGGGTATATGCAAAATGGACATTCCCTCCTGAATCAAAAATGCGAGATTTCGGACATCCAGCTATGTTCCCTGAAGAATTACCAAAACGAGCTTTAAAATTATTTTCTTATAAAGGTGATATCGTTTTAGATCCTTTTAATGGTGTAGGTACTACTTCTTTAGTTGCATGGAAACTGAAACGTAGATTTATTGGTATAGATATTTCTGATAAATATTGCAAAACTGCTCTTAAAAGAATTGAAATTATCTCTTCACAACAAATAGATTTCCATGAAGATAATGATATATATTTACCAGTTCCTGAGATTATTTATTTATAATTTATACTAAGTCATTTTCATACATACCAGAGAAAAACTTATTTTAATATAATAAATCATAATATGTAGTATCAATAAATAAAGGTATAATAGTATCAGTGAAAGTAGAAACTGTAGCATCATGTTTCCAATTAGCTATTAAAACATAAGAAGCATAAGCATTTACATCTATTACAAAAGATGTATCTACATTATTATTATTAGATGAATAGGGAAATATAGTGCTACAATAAAAATAAGCATTATTAGGCACAATCCATGCTATAGAAATATATTCATCACCATTAGTCGGATTTATATTTTTAACATGTAATTTGATATATCCTTTACCAGAAATAGAATAAGTATAATTATTTTCTAAAGTTGTTCCTAAATTAATAATTTTATAGAAATAACCTTCTTTTGTTAGCAATAATCTGAACTCATCATAAATATTTTTTTCATAAATGATTAGAAACTCACCTTGCTGATCTGTAACTGCAGAAGCAATTGTTTGATACGCAGTAGAGAAAACATTGTCTTGTAACACTTGGGCTTGTAATTTAACGTTTACATCAGATACTGGTGTCGCTGAAAATTGGTCTTTTACTACTCCAATAAATGTAATCTCCTCTGGCTTTTTTTCACAACTCCAGATAGAAATTATAATTAACAATAAACAAAAAAATTTTTTATTCATAAAAATAAAATTACATAAAATTATAAAAAAATTTTTTCATCATTCATTTTTTACTTTAGAAATATTTCGATATTTATTAAATCTTCACGTGTTCTCATTTTTTTCTTGATTTTAATAAAATTTGCTATTAATTTTTAAATTATTAAATTTGTAAAAAAAATATGAAAAATTTTTTAGTTGGTATAGATTTTTCAAAGGGCTCTATTAAAGCTCTAGAATATGCTTTAATGTTAAATAATTATATTGATTCTAGGATTGTTATGTTATATGTAGATAAGCCGATACCTACTGAATCTATATATGCTAATGTTACAGCTAACTATAGAACTGAGCTACATAAGCGTTTTGAACAATTAATGAATGAATTTCAACCAAAATTAAAAGATATATCCAGATTAGAATATAAAATCACAACAGGTAAAGTTTATGAAGAATTAGCAAATTATGCTAAAAAAAATGATATAGATTATGTTTTTGCTGGTACTCACGGCATTTCTGGCTATGAAGAAATGTGGATTGGAAGTAATGCTAATAGAATAGTATCTATTTCTCCTTGTCCAGTATTTACAATTAGTCAAACATACGAAGTACATGATAGGATTAGGAGTATTTTATTGCCTATAGATTCTACTGTTGAGACTACTGATAAGTTACCATGGGCTATAGAAATAGCAAAATATTCAAATGCAGAAATTCATATTTTTGGTGCTTATATTACTGAATTATCTACTATAAAAAATAAAGTGGATAAAAATGTTGTAATGATAAAAAATGAGTTAGAAAAGGAAAATATTAAATTTAAATCTTTTAAAAAATCTATTACTAATTATACTTCAGATCTCATTTCATATATTGAAGATAATAACATTGATTTAGCTATTATTATGACTGAACAAGAGAATAGAAGTAGAAATGTTCTATTAGGACAATTTGCTATGCAGATGATAAATCATTGTCCTGTTCCAGTATTGAGTGTACATCAAGATGATAAATTCAGTTCAAAATAGTGCTGTGTATCCTCTTGATTTAATTGAAAAGGAAGCTAATAAATTAGGTAAAATTATTCGTATTGAACCAATTTCTTCATCTGGTTCTAATCGTTATTATGCTATTATTTATTATGATGATAGCACTATTCTTGGTTGCTATAATAGAAATGTTAGAGAGAATGAAGCTTTTATATATTTCTCTAATCTTTTCTATGAAAGCAATTTACCTGTTCCTCAAATATTACATGTTTCTGATGATAAAACTATTTATTTTCAAACTTATATTTCAGAACTTTCTTTGTTTGATTTATTAAAAATAAAAAATTTTCATTATGATAATGAAATTGTAGATTATTATTTGCAAGCCTTACAATTGCTACAGCAGTTTAATAAGTTTACAGATATTGATTTTTCTAAAACATACCCTAAACCATCATTTGATAGCAGATCTATTAGGTGGGATTTAAATTATTTTAAATATAATTTTCTAAAAATTATAGATTTACCTTTTGATGAAGATAAATTAGAAAATGATTTTGAAGAACTAGAAAATATAGTGTTTTCATATTCACAAAATTATCTCTCTTTGAGAGACTATCAGTCAGCTAATTTAATGTTGAATAATAATAAAGTTTACGTAATAGACTTTCAAGGGGCTAGAATAGGTTCTCAAATGTATGATGTGGCTGCTTTACTGTTTGATAGCAAAGCACAAATGCCAAATGATATTAGAGAGCGCTTATTATTATTTTATTTGAATTTAATAAATAGTGATAATAATAAATTCTCAAAATTGAAAGATGAGTTTTACTGGATAGCATTATTTAGACAAATGCAAGCTTTAGGAACTTTTGGTTACAGAGGTTTGATTCAGCATAAGCCAAGCTTTACTTCATCTATACCTTTCGGAGTAAACAATCTAGAAATAATTACTAATAATTTAAATTTGAATAATCTTGTTGAATTGCCCAAAATTTTCGAAATATTAATAGACAAATATCAACCTAAATCAAATATTAAAAAGGTTGATAAAACATTAAATGTTAAAATTTTTTCTTTTTCTATTAAAAATCAGTATCCTCCATTAGATAGTGAGCATGGTGGTGGTTTTGTGTTTGATTGCAGATGTTTAGCAAATCCAGGCAGATTGCCAGAAATGGAAAAACTAAATGGTAAAGATAAAGTCGTCATAGAAATGATAAAATCTGATGAAAAAACTCAAAATTTTTTAAATTATATTTTTGATACTATATCATTAGCAATAAATGAATACCTAGAAAGAGGTTATACATTGCTACAAATTAGTTTCGGCTGTACTGGTGGACAACATAGGTCTGTATATTGCGCAGAAGAGATAGCTAGGAGATTAGATGAATATTTTGGTGAAAAAATAAGTATAAATATTTCGCATTTGAATATTTAATAAATCTAGATGGGAAAGTGGAATAGGAGATAGTAATCGATTTTTTAATAATTCTTAATAGTCTATTGTATTTACATTAAATCTCAGTTATAAATATAAGCATTCTATTATATTTTTCATGTTGTAAATAATGATTTGTGTAAAAAAATGTTTATATTTGCAATAATAATTTATAAAGTTATGACAGAAGATAATATAAAAAAAGTTGCTGATATTTTATTAAAGAATGAATATATTGTGGCACTTACAGGTAGCGGTATCAGTGTGGCCAGTGGATTGAGAACTTTTAGAGGTGAGAATGGTTTATGGGAAGAGTACAATCCACAAGCATTAGAAATATCGTACTTTTATGAACATAGGGCTGAATCATGGGATTGGATTTATAAATTATTTTTTGAACCATTAAAAAATGCTCAACCTAATGCAGCTCATTATGCTCTGGCAGAATTAGAAAATATGGGTAAATTAAATGCTATAATCACTCAAAACATTGATGGTCTGCATCAAGCTGCAGGTAGCAAAAATGTTATCGAATTTCATGGAACAACAAGAAATTTGATTTGCACCAAGTGTGGTGCAGATTACAGCAGAGATGAAATAGATTTTTCAGTCTTACCTCCTAGATGCTCTAAATGTGGAGAAATTCTGAAGCCAGATTTTGTATTTTTCGGAGAAATGATACCGCATAAAGCTGCTGAATATGCTTATCATCATGCTATGCATTGTGATGTAATGCTAATTATTGGTACATCAGGTGTAGTGATGCCTGCTGCAGACCTACCTCGTATAGCTAAACAAAATAATGCTACTCTCATAGAGATAAATCTAGAACAACATAATGATAGATTTTTTGCTCCAGATATTTTCATTCAAGGTGATGTAAATGTTATTTTACCTAAATTAGTAGAAGCGATCAAGAACTAATATCTTTTTGCAAGATTTGATTTTTATTAATAGTTAATTAAAAAAAATTATATAATTAGGTGTTTAATTAATAACTAAATCATTTCCCAATGCGGTATTGTTAGAACTTACGATTTATTATAAGTGTATTCTTTTTAACGTATCTTCCCCAGCATTAATAAACTTTTAATAGCTTAATAACCTTATAATTATTGAGGAAATCCATGTTTTGAATTATATGAACTTATTGCCTACCTAAAATTAAAGTCAAATGCCCCTTAACATAGGCTGATATTACTATGTAGTCATGTTTTCTTTAATATTTTCAGAAAGATCTGATACAAATTCAAGCAGAGGATTAATCTTAAATTTTTTATATTAATACAAAAAAGTACTATATAAATGTATATTTCAATAAAAATTTTTGATCTTTCCTATTTATATATGTAAAAATTAATTTATTTTTTACATACAAATAGTTATACAATTATTGCATAAATAAAAAATTTTGTATTTTTGTATAATATGAATAATTTATTTGGACTAAGTGAAGAAGAAAGCAAACATCTAGTAAATAGATATAGGTATTTATTGCGTACACTGCGATACAATACTAGTAAAGAAAATAGAGCACTTATTAGAAAAGCGTTTAATCTAGCTAGCGAAGCTCATAAAGGTATGCGTAGATATAGTGGAGATCCTTATATTTATCATCCACTAGAAGTAGCCATAATATGCTCTGAAGAGATAGGATTAGGTACTACATCTATTGTTAGTGCATTATTGCACGATGTAGTTGAAGATACAGATTATACATTAGATGATATAAAAATTCATTTTGGTGATAAAATAGCTTCTATAGTAGATGGATTAACAAAAATCACTGATTTTATCCAATTAACAGAATCTAATAATAATACTTCTGCTCAAGCTGAGAATTTCAGAAAAATACTGATAACAATGGCTGATGATGTTAGAGTGATTTTGATAAAATTAGCTGATAGATTGCATAATATGCGTACTTTAAATTCTATGCCTCCTGATAAGCAACAACGTATCTCTGCTGAGACTTCCATTTTATTTGCACCATTAGCACACAGATTGGGATTGTATAATATTAAAAGTGAATTAGAAGATTTAGCGCTCAAATATAATGATCCTGAAATGTACAATTACATTAGCTCTAAGATAGAAGAAACTTCTTCTGAACGTGTTGCTTTTATTAAAGATTTTTTAAATCCTATCATCGACAGGCTAAATCAAACTGATTTAAAGTACAAAATCACTTGGCGTACAAAAGCCATATCATCTATTTATCGCAAAATGACTCAGAAACAGCTAGATTTCGAAGATATTTATGATGTTTTTGCTATTAGAATAATATTAGATAGTACTCCAGAAAATGAAAGAGCAGATTGCTGGCGAGTGTATAGTATAGTTACAGATGTATATACTATGAATCCAGAACGTTTACGTGATTGGATATCTGTGCCTAAAGCTAATGGCTATGAATCTTTACATGTAACGTTAATGAGTAATAAAGGTAGATGGGTAGAGGTACAGATTAGGTCTGAACGCATGGATGAAATTGCTGAAAAAGGCTATGCTGCTCATTGGAAATATAAAGAAGATAATGGCAAGACGAGTACTCTAGATGAATGGTTAAACTCTATACGAAATATTTTAGAAAATCCAAATGAAAATGCTTTAGATTTTTTAGATGACCTCAGATTTGCTCTTTTTACTGATGAAATACCTGTTTTTACTCCTAAAGGGAAACTATTACAATTACCTAAAGGCTCTACGGTTGTTGATTTCGCATATGCTATTCATACAGACTTGGGAGATCATTGCATCGGTGCTCAGGTAAATCATAAACTAGTGCCTGTAAGTACAATACTCAAAAGTGGCGACCAAGTAAATATTTTGACAAGTGAAAAAGCTAGTCCTAGCGCTGATTGGCTTAATTTTGTGAAAACTACTAAAGCACATAATGCTATCAAAGCTGCTCTGCATAAAGAAGAAATAGAAATGGCTGAACATGGCAAAGAAATCATTGAAAGAATGTTTACTCAAATAAAAGAAACCTATAATGAGAATACAGTCAATAAATTTGCACATTATTTAGGCTATATCAATAATAAACAATTATATCTAGCAGCTGCCAAAGGTCAAGTAGATGTTAAACAATTGAAACAATTTATACAATCTCAACGCCCATCGACTTTTTCTAGACTTTTCAGACATTCTTCAACAAATAAAAATAGTGATGATGATAAAGATCTCACAGCAATGACTACCAATGTCGACAACCTAAAGCTAAATACTACTCAACAAATTAATTATATCTTGAGCGATTGCTGTAATCCTATTATTGGCGACAGTCTAATAGGCTTCTTCAGAGATGATAATACTCTAGAAATTCATAGAACTACTTGTCCTGTTTTCAAAGAAAAAGCAGCTTTCTTTGGCAATAAGGTAACTAAAGTAAAATGGGAAGAAAATAGACCATTAGAGTTCAAAACTAGCATTGGCCTAGAAGGTAGTGATAGGAAAGGCATTGTAAAAGATATTAGCAAGTTGATATCAGAAGAGTTGAATTCTAATATTAGATATTTTTTCTTAGAAGTTACAGAAGGTACTTTCTCTGGTGAAATAAAATTGTATGTAAATAATATAGAACATCTAAAACAATTAATAGAAAAAATTAAAACTATTGATGGTGTGAGCAAAGTATATAGAAAAGAATAACTCTATTATCTAAACGACTATTTCAATTCATTTATTTATAATAATTTTGCAATAAAAAATGAAAACGAAAGAATTATTAAATCATGCATCAAAATATACATTATTTGCAGCAGCTATCATGGTTGTATATTTGCTACTGATGTGGATATTTGGGGGCAATATTTTAATGTTAAATACTATAACATTTATTATTCAAGCTTTTGCTATTATATTTTTTAGTATCAAAGCTATTAATATAGCACGTGTAGAATTGGGAGAAGGACATATAAGCTATTTAAATGCTTTTTTATTAAGTTTTATAATTTCATTTTTTAGTTTATTAATATTTTTACTAGTTAAATTATTAATATTTTATGTATTAGACCCTAATTATTTAAATAATATGCTAAATACAATGATGATAAATCTAGAGATGCAAAAAGAAATGATGCCAGAACAATTTCAATCTTATATTACTCCTGAAGCATTTTCTCAAGCATTTTCTTTTAAATACCAATTAAGTACAGCATTTACATATTTATTAGAATCTGCCATTCTATCTTTGATATTAGCTGCAATTATAAAAAAACATCCTTCTATTAATGAAAATATGTGATTTTATACAAATCTATTTTACAAAAAATAAATAAATACTATGGATATATCAGTGGTAATACCATTATACAATGAAGAAGAATCATTGCCAGAGCTTACTGAATGGATCAGAAGGGTAATGAAAGAGAATAATTTCACTTATGAAATTATTTTTGTGGATGATGGTAGTACAGATGAGTCGTGGGACGAGATTAAAAAATTATCAGAAAATAATAATGATATAAAAGCAATTAGATTTAGACGTAATTTTGGCAAATCTGCTGCCCTGCATGTAGGATTTCAAAAAGCTAAAGGAGATGTAGTCATCACTATGGATGCAGATCTACAAGACAGCCCAGATGAAATCCCAGAACTTTATAAAATGATAATGGAACAGGATTATGATTTAGTGTCTGGATGGAAAAAGAAAAGATATGATCCTTTATCCAAAACATTACCTACAAAAATTTTTAATTGGGGAACACGAGTAGTATCTGGCATTAAATTACATGATTTTAATTGTGGACTAAAAGCATACAAACATGATGTAGTGAAAAGTGTAGATGTTTATGGAGAAATGCATAGATATATTCCGATCATGGCTAAATGGGCTGGTTTTAATAAAATAGGAGAAAAAGTAGTACATCATTATCCACGTAAATATGGAACTACTAAATTTGGTATGTCGCGTTTCATTCGTGGCCCCTTAGATTTGCTCACAATAAATTTTGTTACTAAATTTGGAAAAAGACCTATGCACTTTTTTGGTACTATAGGAATAGTGGTATTCATTATTGGTTTTATCATTGCATTGTATTTGGCAATAGCAAAGATATTATATCAACAATATAAAATGACAGAAAGACCGCTGTTCTATTTAGGCATTTTGTTTATGATTCTGGGGACTATGCTATTCATAGGTGGCTTTTTAGCAGAACTGATACAAAGAAATAGCCCAGATAAAAATAAATATGATATTAAAGAAGAATTAAATATTGTAGAAGGAGATAGTCAAAGGTTATGAGTAAAGATTGGCAACGGGTAGCTATGGTTGGTCTTGCATTCCCGTTTAAAGGCGGTATGGTAGCGCTTGGAAATAGATTGGCTATAGAACTGCAAAAAGCAAACAAAGATGTAGAAATTTTCGGTTTTAAAAGATTGTATCCCTATATTATTTTCCGAAAAAATGAAAAAATTACTGATATAGCTGAAATAGAAGATTTCTTTAATAAATATAAATTAAAAATTCATAATTTTCTTAAGTCATGGAACCCTTTTACATGGCGTTTCACTGCTAAACTTATCTCATCTAGAAATCCAGATATTGTTATTTTCCAATACTGGGTGGCTTTTTTAAGTGTTATTTATGGTCAAATAGCTAAATATCTTAAAAAAAATAATAAGGATATAGTAACTATAGCTATTGTAAATAGTATTTATGGTAAACATAAATTCTATCAAAAAAAATCTTTTAAATATTTCGCAAAATATATAGACGCTTTTATTTTTTTATCAGAAAAAGTTGCAGATGAGTTTAATGAACTTAACATTAATAAACATTACTTGATAGTGCATCATCCATTATATGATCAATACGGTGAACTTATACCTAGAGAGGAAGCTCTTAAAAAACTTAAACTGCCTGAGAAAATTACAATTAACGAAAATGAAATCAATATTAAATATATTTTGTTTTTTGGGCAAGTGAAAGAATATAAAGGTCTAGATTTATTGTTGCATGCTTTACCAGATACAGACCCTTCAATTCATTTAATTATTGCAGGAGATTTTTTCCAATCTAAAGATATATTTATCGATATGATTAAAAGGCTAAATATAGAGGATAGAGTTTTTATTTATGATAGATATATCCCAGATAATGAAGTACCTATATTTTTTTCGGCAGCAGATTTAATAGTAATACCTTATAAACTTGTTAAACAAAGTGGTATCACTCGTATAGCACTTCGTTATAATAAGCCTTTCATTACCACAGATACTGATATTTTAGATATTTTATCTAATAAATGCTGTGATACAGATTTTATAATTACTAGTGAGGCTACGGAAATATCTAAAGCTATAAATACTTTTTTTAGTGAAAAACCAGATGACAAAAATCAAGTGAAACGATGGATACAATCACAAAAAATATTAGCTAATATTTTATCTTGGAGCAAAATGTTTACTGCTATAGATGACCTTTATAAATTAAGTAAAAATTAGTATTTCTCAATTTTTAATAATATATTTCTCATGCATAACACCAATAATAGATATCTACTTATTCAGACGGCTAGTATAGGAGATGTGGTACTTATCACACCAGTTATAGAGTCGATTCACAGAAATAATCCTAATGCCGAGATATTTATTTTAATTAATAGTAGAGCAGCTGAGCTTTTTGATAATCATCCATTTATTTCAAAAGTTTTTATTTGGAATAAAAAAAATAGAAAATATAAACATCTATGGCATTTAATATTACAACTAAGAAAATATAATTTCACAGCAGTAATAAATTTTCAGCGGTATTTCTCTACTGGCTTTTTAATGTGGTGTATGCATAGTAATAAAAAAATTACTTTCAGGCAAAGTACAATGTCTTGCTTATTTGCTAATGAGACATATGAGCATTTATGGAATCAAAAGCATGAAGTTGATAGAAATTTAATTTTAATACAAAATCTAGTAAATAATGAAGATTTAATAAGGCGTCCACAACTTTACATCCCTGACAATATTAAAATTGATTTACCGCAAAATCCATATATTTGTATTTCTCCATATTCTCTGTGGAATACTAAACAAATGGTAATATGGAGATGGGTAGACCTTTGTGAAAGTTTAATTAATTTAGGTTATAATGTGGCTGTTTTAGGTGGTAAAGAGGATATTAATAAAAATAATTTGTTTTTTAAAGAACTTAAGAATAATGAACATATTTATGATTTTGTTGGTAAATTATCATTATTAGAGACTTTATATGTAATAAAACATTCATTTATCACTTATTCTAATGATAGTGCTATTACACATTTGGCTTCTTCTATTAATGCACCAATAGCAACTATTTTTTGCTCTACTGTACCCTCGTTTGGCTTCACTCCATTGAGTGATAAATCTTTTATTATTGAGCCCAATATAGAGCTATTATGTCGCCCTTGTGGTAAACATGGTTATTCGAAATGCCCCAAAAATTTATTTATTTGTGGAAATAGTTTTAATATAGATCAATTATTAGAACCTGTCAAAGAGTTGCAATCAGATGTACAATAAAGATGTAATAGAAACTGTAGATTTTTTGAAAAAAGGAAAAGTGATTTTATGCCCTACAGATACCATATGGGGACTCAGTTGCAATGCTTTAGATGAAAACGCTATTCAAAAAATTATTGAAATAAAGCATAGACCTGATAATAAAAATTTTATTATCCTTGTTTCATCTTTTGATATGTTAAAAAAATTTGTTAAAAATATACCTCCATTAGCTTTTGAAATAGAAAAAAAAAGTGATAAACCTGTAACCATAATTTATCCAAATCCAGTAGATTTACCTAGTATTCTGATAAATGAAGATAATACTGTAGCAGCCAGATTAGTTAGAAATAATTTTTGTAGAGAAGTTATTAATCTATTAAAAGCTCCAATAGTTTCTACATCTGCTAATATATCTGGTAATCCTTCACCGATAAATTTTGAAAATATAGATGCAGCTATCAAAATGGCAGTAGATTATATCGTACCTTTACGCAATGAAAATAATTCTTTTCACAAAGCTTCTAAAATTGTGAAAATTATTAATGATAATGAATACACTGTAATTAGAGAATAATTTATTTGTAAATTCTCATTTTAACTTGTTATTTTTGCAATAATTAATTTCATTATATGTTAGATTTAAAGCAAAGACAAGAGATAATTAATCTGATGCACAGAGAAATAGTACCTGCAATAGGATGTACAGAACCAATAGCTGTAGCTCTTTGTGTAGCAAAAGCACGTGAAATATTAGGAAGTGTTCCAGAAAAAATAGATGTTTTTTTGAGTAAAAATATTATTAAAAATGCTATGGGCGTTGGAATACCTGGTACTGGGATGATCGGATTGCCTATAGCAATAGCCTTAGGAGCTACGATAGGTAAATCTGAATATAAGCTAGAAGTATTAAAAGATCTAACTATGCAAGATGTAGAATATGGTAAAAGCTTTATCGAAGATGGTAAAATTAATATTTCTTTAAAGGAAAATTGTCCAGATAACTTATTTATAGAAGTTCATTGCCATGCTAAAGATAATAAGTCTATTGCTATTATACAAGGAGCACATGATAATTTTACTTATTTATCAAAAAATAATCAAATTATTTATCAACAAGATTATATAGGAAATGAAGATAGTAACTTTAAAATAGATTTAGACTACGATAAAATTTTCGAATTTACTATGGAAACTCCTTTAGAAGAAATAAAATTTATATTAGATGCTGCAGAAATGAATAAAAATGCTTCAATAATTTCAAAAGATGGAGATTATGGTCATCAAATCACAGAAACACTTTCTAGCGAAATAGCAAAAAAAATAATAGGAGATAATATACTAAATGATATAATCTCTTCTACTGCTGGTGCTTGCGATCTAAGAATGGATGGAGCTATGGTGCCAGTGATGAGTACTGCTGGTAGTGGCAACCAAGGTATAGCTGCTACCCTTCCTGTTACACTTTTTGCTCAATCATTTGAATGTCCTGAAGATCAATTAATACGAGCACTCACTTTAAGTAATTTGATGGTTATTTATATTAAACAAAAACTAGGAAAATTATCACCGCTATGTGGGTGTGTAGTAGCTTCTACCGGTGCCTGTTGTGGCATTACTTATCTATTAGGAGGTAGTAAATCACAAATTTCTTTTGCAGCTAAAAATATGATAGCCTCTATAACAGGGATGATATGTGATGGTGCTAAACCCAGCTGTTCATTAAAAATAGCTACTAGCATCTATACAGCAGCTTTGTCATCTTTGATGGCTATAGAAAATAAAGTAGTATCACATCATGAAGGTATAATAGATAATGACCTAGAAAAGACCATTAGTAACCTAGCAAAAATTGGGACAAAAGGGATGCAAGAAACAGATAATGTGATTTTAGAGATCATGACAAATAAAAAAAGCTAATTAAATTTGTCATTTTATTAATAATTACGAAATCATTTTTTTAATTATTAATAAGTATTCCTCCTATTTTGAAGGCTAGAAATACATTAATGCAGTTTCACAATAGCAATTTTTCAATTTTTACCTATGAAAAGAGGAATAGGGGAATATTGAAAGAGGTAGAGGAGGGATAGATATCAAATTTTTGTTATACTTTACAGTATGTTATTCATACCTTTGACTAACTATCTCCCTGTACTTGTCCCACGCCCATCTGTCGTGAGATGACAAGTTCAGCAGCCTTCCAATGTCAGGTTCTATCAACTCTTTTAAATACTTATTCATTATTACGAACCACATAAGGTAGCTCTGCAAGTACTTCGTAGCCACTCCGTGGAATCTACTCAACCACGTCTTAAAATCACTTATTTTGCCCTCAACT
>JAHDSP010000128.1 GCA_018432645.1 Bacteroidales bacterium
CAAATTAATAATGGGCAAATACAAATAGAACTGAAAGGACAAACGAGTCTGCCTAATTGGCATGGAGGATTTAAAAGTATTTTAGTAATGTCTGATGTAAATTCAAAACTGAATATACAATCTGCCAATTTTTACATTGCTCCATATAATATTAAAGAATTGAATACTGTAGCCTTGATAAATAATGATAGTTTAAAAATACAAACATTAACTTGTAAAATTAATGAACAGTATATACAAAATGCTGATGCGACTATTATAAAATGGAAAAATCTATTCCTCAGTGATAGACCATTTTTACAAGTAAATCTAAATGTCAATATTCCAAAATTAGTTTTAGATAGCCTCATTAAAAAACAAGATAATACTCAAACTAAGTCTTCTAGTACAAAACTGCAACCAACAATATTAGCTAATGCAAACATTAAAATCGATAATTTGATATATATGAATGTGGGAGCTAACAATTTAACTCTAAATACTCATATAGAAAGTAATGGAGCAAATCAATTTATTAAAGTAGAAATGGTTTCGGAGCTAATAAAATATAAATTATTCTCTGCTAACAACTTAAAACTAAATGGTAGAATGATATCAAATAAATTTGTCATCGATAAAATAGATTTCAAAGCATTCGGTGGGAATATAAATGGCAGTGGTTATTTAGTGCCTGATGAACAAAAAAATGATTTTGCTATAGACTTGATAGCTAATCAAATAAATATTAATCGATTGTTCACAGAAATGGAAAATTTCAATCAAAAAATTCTAACTGATAAAAATATTAATGGTATTGCAAATATAGATTTGCAGGCACGCGGCTCACTCACAAAAGATTGGCAAATTATTAAACCTTCTATGAAAGCTACTGCGGTGATTAATATAAAAAATGGTGAATTAATAAATTTCGAACCTTTGCTGGGTTTAAAAAAATATATCAATAGAGATTTCTCACATATCAAATTTGGAGAACTCAATAATACATTGTATCTGTCAGATCAAATAGTAGAAATACCAGAAATGGCGATTTTGAGTAATGTCATTAACATAAAAGTAAGAGGGAAGCATAATCTAAATAATGAAATAGATTATCATCTAGCAGTGAAAGCTCGTGAGTTGCTACATCAGGGAAATAATCAAAAAGATAATGTAGATGACTATGGCTACATTAACTATGATGATACTAAAGGTATCACATTATATGTGCGTGTTTATGGTAAACCTGGAAATTATAAGTATGAACTTTTTGATAGAGAACAACGTAAAATTTCTAGACAAGAAACCGTCAGACAAGAGCGAGAAAATATTAAAACTAATATTAAAGCAGAAATGAGTAATTTCAGTCAAGATACTTCATTATTAATAGTAAGACCAGAAGACAATAAGCCTAAAGCATACCAAATAGAATGGATTAATACGGATACACAAAAAGTAGATAAAAAAACATACACAAAACCAAAGAAAAAATTAAATATAGAGTGGGAATAATAAAAGTCTGAACTGGGATTTGTTGGATTGGTGGGATGATGTGAGACGAGGTGACGAGATGATAGGTAAAAGGTAAAAGGTAAAAGGTAAAAGGGGTTAGAGTTTAGTAGTTAGGAAGTTGATAGGTGATAGGTGATAGGTGATAGGTGATAAGTGATGGGTTATGGGTGATGGGTGATGGGTGATAAGTGATAGGTGATAAGTGATAAATGATAAATGATAAAGTTGATGAGTTGAGCAAAATGTTAGTTGTCTGTTGTTATTAATCCACAAATGAGCACAAATTCAAAATTAA
Organism: Bacteroidales bacterium; assembly: GCA_018432645.1. Taxonomy (GTDB): domain Bacteria; phylum Bacteroidota; class Bacteroidia; order Bacteroidales; family DTU049; genus DTU049. Next base: position 1,784 of record JAHDSP010000128.1, read on the forward strand.
ATCCTAAAATCCTTTAATCCCACAAATCCCAGTTCAGACAATAATGTATTGGCTTTAGCATTACTCACTACTTTTCCCTATATACTCACTCCTATCTACTATATACTCACTCCTATTTCCTATATACTCACTACTATTACCATAAAAAAGAAGTATAGGCTTTAGCTCTGAAAAAATTTAATTTTATCGTTCTCCGTGTTCTTTGTGCCTTCTTTGTGAACTCAGTGGTTAAAATTTAATTGTCCAATAAACGTTATAGAACCATTTTTTTATGGATCTTTACTTTTATCGACCACATCTTTTTTTAGAAATTCGTCTTTTATTCTGCCAGCCATATAAAATCTATCTCTGTAGTATGGCATTTCTAGAGAATCTATACGTACACCCAGTTGAGAACTTGCATGAATAAATTTTTTATCTCCAAGATAAATTCCTACGTGGGAAACACGATTTTTATTTATTTTGAAAAATACTATATCTCCAAATTTAGCTTCTTCTATAGGAATTTTTATCACATTTTGAATAATGTCATATGCAGATCTATTTAGTGAAAAACCATAAACATTTTTATAAATAGAATATATCATACCACTACAATCGGTACCTGATTTATCTTTACCACCATATTTATATGGTACTCCCAGCCAACTATCTATTTCTTTTATTAAATTAGTATCTGCATCATCAGGTAGATTTACTCCCCATTTAGCTTCATATTTACTAATAGTAGAAATGCTTTCTTCATTAATAGCTTCTGTTTTTTTAGGACTATTCTTTTCCCTCTTATTTGTAGTTGATGCGGTTTCAGAGGATTTTGTACTTGGATTATGAGTGGCTATTTGCCTTTCATGTATATAATCTACTAATCCACTACATGATATGAAATTAAAAAAAATAAATATCATCAGCAACCTCTGAGCTGCAGATAATCTGGTCATCTATAACAGTTTTTGATTTTACAAATTTAATAATTTTTTCAGAATTTAATAAACTTGTAAAATTTCTTATTATTTATTTTGATTAGATAAATGCCAGCCTTCCATGTTTGCATTGAAATCTCACAAATATTATCATTTACATCTTTGTCATAAAAGGTCTGACCTAGAATATTAGTGATTTGAATATTAGTAATTAAATTTTGAGAATGTATTATCAAATTATTATCAATATTTACAAATGTAATTTTTTCTTCATCTAAGTCATTAATATTAGTAATATTTATAGTTTCTGTCATAGTATCAGATCCGCAATCATTAGTTACAATGAGTCTCACTATAAATGAAGAACCATTATTATATGTATGAGTAGGGTCCGTATCATAACTATAATTACCATCTCCAAAGTCCCAATAAGATGAATCAGCATTTTGGCTAAGATTAGAAAAAATAACATTATTACCATTTATCTCATATGAAAATTCAGCTGTGGGTAAATCAATTACATTGATATAAATTGGAATTAATGGACTTTCGCATTTCTCCTCTATTTCCCAATCGTAGAAGTAATAATAATAGCTAGTAGGATTATTGCCAGCAGTACTAGATGTGATAGTGATAAAATTATTAATATTAAATGGATAGCCGAGATTAGGTCCACCACTAGTACCATTTCTATATAAATTAGGATAAGCAGGTGCGGTGATTTTCAGATTATTTCCTATTGGTATTTGCCAATTCAGATTGATGCGACTCTCACCAGATGGTATGTTTATTGTTTGAGAATAAATCTGATTAGAATTACCATCATATAATGTAATAGTTCTATCAGCAGTAGAGTTAGCATATACTTTTACAGATTTCAGATTGACAGATTGTAAACAATCGAAATATAAGCCATGCTCTACATCGTAATTATAATAACTGCCTGTACCACTGTTATCAGTTTTACCGCCATAATAGGTACTGCTTATTGTATTATTTACATAAATAGTATCATCATTTATTATATTGCTAAGGTAATATTGATTTCCCGTGCTGATAATTGAATTGCCGACAGTGTCACTGTACCAATAAATATCTCCATTTGCAGTAGCTTGAATTGTAATTCCTTCTCCATAGCATATATTGTAATTAGTTTGTGAAAAAGAAGGGCTATCGGGCATTTCAACTGTAATGAAGTTATTATAAATAACTGAATCTTCACCAGCACAACTGGTTACTTTTAGTTTGACGCTATAAGTACCATTCTGAGTATAAAAATGCGTTGGGTTAGATTCATTACTAGTAGTTCCATCTCCAAAGTCCCACAGGAATGAGCTATTAACACTAGTTGTACTATTATTTATAAAATTAACAATGCCAGTGCAAGTATTTGTAACATCAGCAGTGAAATCAGCTACTGGTGGATATGGATATAAAGTAACATTGCTCACAGTTATACTTTTGTTTTGTATTGTAATGTTAGTAATAGTATCAGATTGATAACCTGGTGCAGAAACTATCATAGTCCAAGTGCCAGCAGCTATAGGTCTGTAATAATCTCCATGTGGTAGGTGTGAATATACTTGGCTGCTATCTGCATCGTGATTATAAATAGTTATCAAAGCTTTCATAGGATTGCCAGTGCAGCCATCTATTACAGTTCCTCTAATACCATAAATTGCTTGTTCTAAATAGTTTAAAAAACTATGATAATTATATGTCCAGAAATTTACAAGTTCACTGGCAGCAGGAGTTTTTGTATTTGAAATCTCTAAAGTGATTTCTCTGCAATGAGTGAAGTAGTTCATCCAATCTTGTCTAGAACCACTTACTACATACCAAGAAGCTCCTTCAATTACTCCTGGGTAGTCTGCTCCAGAAGGTTGATATTCGAAATATCCACTAGGACTATAATATTGTGCTGTATCTGCATATTCTTTGCAAATATATATCCACCAAGTTTTATCAGGATGATCAGCTGTTTTGTAATCCCACGGATAATTAGCAATTTCTGCTCCACCATGGAAATTCATAGCCATCACAAAAGGATATTCATTGCCATAATCCATAAAAGCTTGTGTCTCTGTCTCAATTGAGTAAGTATTATCTTCGCCTATACTACCATTAGGAACAGGAAAATTCCTATTTATATCCATACCATTAGCATTGACTCTAGTAGCTCCACTTACAGTATTATTACCACTTGCATATGTGCCATCAGGATTTGCTAAAGGATTGATGTGTATCTCTAAAGAATCAACAATTTTTTGAATTCTAGTATTAGAATTATAATTTTGCAATAAATAATCTATCAAGTGTAACATAAGCACATAGCCAGTTAATTCATCGCCATGCATTGAAGAGGTATAGAAAATTTTAGGTTCTTTTTCGTTTGATTGTACATTATCTGAAATTATTGCAGATAGTATGAGTCTGCCTTCAACAGTTGTTCCTATTGTATCCAATTTACAAAGGTCTGGATAATTCTGAGCAAATTGTTGCATTAGTGTCAGATATGCACTATATGTAGGGTAATAATCCCAGCTTGTTATTTGTTTAGTTAAAATATCAGATTCATCTTTCATATTTAGCTCAGCATCACTCAACCTCATACTAGGTGGAGTAAGTTTTATAAAATTAAGATTTAGATTATTAAAGCTCTCATACTGATTAATAGTAACATATGCGTAAATAGTATCTGTGGTTATTCTATCAATATAGATAGTATGACTAAGAGTATTAATATTGATATTATTATTCTGTATAGGAATAGCTATAAATATTTCTTTTCTACCTTCAAATAAATCATTATTAATGTCTGATTGGCTAAATAGTAGATTAGTTCCTAATATTAAAACTAAGCCAATTATAAAACAAAATAAATTTTTCATTGTTTAATATTTGATAAATGGTAATACTTTAACTTTATTATTTATAGTAAAGTGAGAATAATATACGCCGTCAGCCAAATTATTTAAATATATATTGTGAGAACTATTAGCATTTATTATTTGATTTTCTATAACGCACATACCGAGAGAATTATAAATAGATATTGCAATTTGATTGTTAGATTTATTATTAAATATCAGAGCTTGATAATCATTAGACCAGTATAATGAATAATCATTATCATAATCATTAATAGAACCACCGATATGGCAAGTTATATTAATTTGATCATTATGAGTGCAACCGCAATAATCAGTAGCTGTCAATGAATAGGTATAATTTTGACCATTTTGAGGTGTCAAAGTGATAGTTTGTCCAGTAGATTGGTCTGACCACTGATATGTAACAAATTCATCACCCGCATCAATAGTAATTTCTTGTCCACAAATAGTATCAATATCCTCGCCTAAATCTAAAGTAAGGGTTGGATCACAGTCGCCTTTTATTAAAAGACTATCTATATACCAGCTATCGCCATCATCCTGAGTCATCACAAAAGCAATATAAACATTTTGATTAGCATATGCACTCAAATCGATAGTTTTTTTAGTATATGAGGTGCTAAAACTAGACTCATTCCATTGAGAAACAGTAGTAAATGCAGTATGCGAAGTCTGAGAAGTAGTAGAAACACGTACACTATAAGTAGAGCCATAGTTAGAACTATAATCTTGTTTTTGATAAAAAGAGAGTACTGGATTAGTACACAGATGAATTTTAGGAGTAACTAACCAATCCTCTGCTAGTCCACCAGAAACAACTTCATAATCTACAAATGCTGCACCAGTACCCTCATAAGCGTCATTAGTATTTTGCCAGTTTTCAATAGTACCTACTCCATTGCTACCTATAAATATTGCCCAGCATGCTGGTGGGAAAGAGCCATTGAAGAGCTCAACAAATGGAGAAGGACGCAGAGAAGGATGTACCGTTCCTATCCACTCTAAAGTATCATTATTGTTGTTTTCATCTGTACCACCATTAGGATCTGCACACCATACAGTTAATGAATGTGCACCTTGTTCTAATAAATATGAAGATAAATCAATAGTGCTAGTCTGATTGGTAGCTAATGAGCCAGTCCAATTGATAATATTTGTAGAACCACCATCAAAAGTCCAATATAACTTCAATGAAGTTAAGGTCAGATTGCCTCTGTTTTTTATTACAGCTTTGAAATTTTGTGTAGAACTATCACAAAATTCATTCGTAGCAGGTAAAATTTGAGTAACAGAAGCATCTAAATCTACAACTGGCATATTAGGATCATAACCTTCTAAAACAGTTATACCACTGTTAGTAGGATCTAACCAATCTTTTAACCTATTACTGGAAGAACCACCACCATTCCAAGATACTCCTAGTTTACCATACCAATCTGAACTTGTATTGCCACAAGCAGCATAGCCTCCATGAAGTTGTCCTATAATATGCCCAGTAGGATCGAATATGGGAGAACCACTAGAACCACCTTCTGTAGTTGTGCCATCACTCCACGATGTAATTCTCCAATGAGTTCCATCTCCTGGAATAGAATTTTCTAAATATGTTGTAGTACTCACACCACCAGTAGACCAGCTAATTTTTTTAATATCACCTGCGGGATGATGTATTCCTACCACTTTACCACTAATATTATTATCTGTTGTGCGATTCCATCCAGAGAAATAAACATTATACGATGCGGGAATATCATTATTGATTTGTACCAAACAAAAGTCTGAATTAGCATATCTAGCTTTCAGTGATGCTCCACTCATTGAATTATATGAAGGGGAACTAGAAGGGTTACTACAAGTAGGACTTTGCCAATTAAACCAAAATACCCAACTAGAAGGATCAGAATAACAGTGATTAGCAGTTAAAACATATGGAGTACCATCATTATTAGTATTATTTATTAATGCGCCAGAACAGAATCCATTACCTCCTGATACGAGCATGCATACAGAACGTATCTGATCTTCCCAGCCAGCAGCCTGTGGACAAGCCACATTTACATTACAACTACCAGATTCTCCGAATGATTTCATAGCATAATCATAAGCATTTCTATAGCCATGAGTAATTCTATAAAGATGTAAGGTAGGCAGTTCATTAACTGCAGCATCTTGATTTACTTCGATTGTAACCTCATCCCCAGGAATTAACGTTGTAGCGAAAACTCCATCTTTGCTGTTATTATTGTAATTAAAAGCACCCAATACCATGCTTTTATCTACATTATATAAATACATTTCAGTATTTGCAGGTAAATGAAATTGATCAAAAGTGAAATTAAGAGTGAGTGCACCGTCAGATTTAAATGTCATTAGCCATATCTTTTTCCCATTTATTATTGTA
>JAHDSP010000268.1 GCA_018432645.1 Bacteroidales bacterium
CCATTAATAAACTTAGTAAGTGAATGTACAACTAAATCTGCACCAAAATCAATGGGATTCTGTAGAATAGGTGATGCGAACGTATTATCTACGACTACATAAATATTATGTTGTTTTGCTATTTTGCATATAGCTTCTAAATCTGCTATTTTCAATGTAGGATTAGCTGGTGTCTCTAAATATATCACTTTTGTATTTGGCTTAATGTTTTTTTCTATTAAGTCCAGATTACAAGTATCTACAAAAGATATGTCTATACCAAACTTTAGGTAGCTTTCAGTAAAAACATCAAATGTACAACCATATATAGCATCGGTACTGATCATATGATCTCCTGCTTGTAATAGGCTTAATAGTGCTGTATTAACAGCAGCCATACCAGATGCACATGCTAATGCATCATATCCATGCTCTAAAAGTGCTAATTTCTTTTCTAAAGCTTTAATAGTGGGATTACCTAATCTAGTATAAATGTAGCCTTCTTCTTTGCCAGCAAATCTATTTGCTCCTTGTTGTGCATCTTTAAATTTGAAAGTTGATGTTTGATAAATAGGGGTTACTACACTACCCATTTCGTCCTCGATTTCACCACCATGTACTAAAATTGAATTAATCTTCATAATGTTATTTTTTTAGCAAAATTCGTAATTATTTTTTATATAATGTCTTTTAAATTATTTGTTAAGTAAAATATTATTTTTAATTTTGCCCATAGTTTTAGTGTTTATTAATCATGTTTTCTTGATTAATAGACTAATAGGGAATCGGGTGTGAATCCCGAACTGTGCCCGCAGCTGTGAGCTCTTTTTTTATTGCCTCTATCTTTTAGATTATTAGCCACTATCTGTTTTCAGATGGGAAGGTGATAGAGGTGAGCAAGCCAGAAGACCTGCTAAAACTTTTTATCCTTTATAGGACTATTCTTTTCGGGGTCAAAAGGAATAGAAATTGTTAAAAATCATCTTAATGATTAAATTTTTACGACGATTAATAGTTTTATTTTGTTTTATTATAATTTTATTAGTGTCATACCATTCTTATTGTCAGGATACTATATATTTAAACAAAATTGAAATCATTGATTTTAATGAAAAGCTTGGTAGACTTTATCCTCATATTAATTCTATTTCTATTGAGGATTCTATGTTTTTCATTCCTATTGCTGAAATGCAATGGTTACATATGATTAATAAGCAAATGCCAGTTTATCTTAAAGAATATGGCGTTCAGAATGCATCAATGTCGTTTCGTGGTTTTGGTGCTGGACATACTTTATTGATATGGAATGATATTCCACTTTTGTCTTATTCTCTTGGGCAGAGCTTGTGGTCGTCGTTTTATTCAAATAATTTTAATATTAGTAACTATGAAGGAGCTTTTGCTTCTTTAGGTTATCCTGGAGCTTTAGGTTCTATAATAGTAGCAGAATCTATCCTATCTGATTATAATAAATATAATGTTGATTATTCATTCGCTAATATCAAAAATAATGATTTTGGATTTTCTGTATTACAACAATTACATAATGGCAATGCTTTTAGAGTGCAATACAATGGCAATTTTGATAAAAATTATTATAATTTTAATAATCCTATGCATAATGATACATTGGAAAAGAAAAAAGATAATGAACACATAGGCCATCAATTAGCCTTTGACCTTAAATATAATAAATGGCAGACTGGATTTAATCTGCAACATCATCTAAATGAAATACCTACATCTATTTTAACTGCACAAATAGATGAAGACGCTACTCAAAATGAAGATATTCAATTATTTTATCTTAGATATAATTGGTCATCTACTTATCATTGGCAACATTATTCATCTTTAGGATGGTATAGTGAGCAGTACAAATATAATTCCTATTTCCCTTTAGCAGAGACTATTTCTAAAAGTTTTGCTCCACAGTTTTATCATCAATCTACTCTCACTAAGGACAAAAATCAATTGTTGATGAGAATTAGGTTGGCATATCAATATTTGAATAGCTCAGCATATCAGAAAATAGCTTACAGATATATTACAGATCAATCTTTTATTTATAATTATGAAAAAAATGGTTGGCAATTCTGGGTCAGTGAGCAATTACAAATTAAAAATTTCAAAAATTTTTATCCGCAAGGTGGATTAGGTATTAGTAAAAAATGGAAATCTGGTAATCATAATTTTATTATATCAAGTGCTTTTAGTCATCTAGAAAGGTTGCCTTCTTTCAATGATTTGTACTGGGTGCCAGGTGGTAATCCGGATCTAATGCCAGAAGCAAGTAATAATACTGATATTAAAATGAAATGGATAGTGCGAAAAGGTATTATAGCTTCTATATTTGAAATTAATCCTTATTATTATTTTACTGATAATTTAATACAATGGAAACCTTCTGACAATCAAGCTATTTGGACACCTATTAATATTAATAAAACTATTCAATATGGGTTACAGACTAACTGGAAGTTGAATTTTTCATTTAAAAAATTTGTTTTACGTTTTTCATCAAATTTTTTAGCTCAGCACGCAGAAGATAGAGAAGCTCATAAAGAGCTTATTTATGTACCTAAATATATTTTTAATGAGATCATTGATGTATCTATAAAAAATCATTGGGTGATAAATTATGAATTTTCATACAATTCTAAACGTTTTACTACTTTTGAGAATGATAGATTTCTACCTTGGTATTCAATTCATAATCTTGGATTGTCATACAAGCACAATATTAAAAAAATATCTATACTCTATAATTTGTGGATAAAAAATCTTACTAATGCCAATTATTATACTGTAGCTTGGTATCCTATGCCTAAAAGATATTTTATTTTTTCAATTCATATCGAATTATAATTTTTTAAACCAATAAAAACAAAATTATGAAAAAGTTAAATTTATTTATTTTTTTAATTTTTGCTCTCATTTTTATTAGTTGTAATAATGATGAGCCTAATGAGACTACTGCAGATAACAATAATGATAATAGTCTCATAAAAGATGGAATCCTTATTGTAAATGAGGGACTTTTTGGCCAAGGTAATGGTGAAATTTCTTATTATGATTATGCTTCTCAGACTGTGATGCATCAAATTTTTTATTATTCTAATAAAAAATTAATTGGTGATACACCATATAGATTAGCTATCTCGAATGATGCTGCTGTAATCACTGTGAATAACTCTAATAAAGTTTATATGGTAAACTTGCATAATTTTTTACTTCTCAGCGAATATGATATACCATCTCCCAGAGAAATATTCATTAGAGATTTGCGACATATTTATATATCTAGCCTATCAGAACCTTATTTATATGTAATAAATGCTATAGACAAAAATTTTTCAAAAATATATTGTGATAGACCTTTAGAACAAATAATTGAAGTGAATAGTAAAATTTATGGATTAGCTTGGTCTAGTTATTATAGTGGAAAAGCTAATAAATTTGTGATGGTTATCGATCCAGCTCAAAATCTATTGATTGATAGTATATTAGTCGGGATAGAACCTCAAACAATTGTAAATAAAGATAATTACTTATGGGTACTGACAACTGGTGGATATATGCATGAGGAGAATGCTAAAATTTCAAAAATTTCTTTGAATAATTATCAAATTGAGCACTCTTGGACTTTCCCTAATAATAATGATTATCCATCTTATTTAATTATTAAAAATAGCAAAATGTATTTTCTCAATAATAATGCTATACAATGCGCTACTATTGATGATCAAAACATATTGACTATCAGTACTTTATTCACTGTCTCTAGTGGCTCCAGTTTGTATTATTTAATGTGGGATAATGATGCTAACTGTTTTTGGGTGAGTGATGTAAAAGACTATATGCACAATGGCTCTGTTTACAAAATTTCAGAAAGTGGACAATTACTTTTGACAGTAGAAGCCGAGCTAGTACCTGGTATGATTTGCCCGATATAATTTTTTTTTGGGAAAAAGGATTATTTATATTATTTGTTTAGGAGTGGAGGATGATTGGGAGTTTAGAAGTTTAGAAGTTGAGAAGTTTAAAAGTTTAGGATGATTATAAAGTTTTTTTATTATTAGACAAAAGGTTGATGACAAACAAAATAAAATCACAAAATATTAACTTTTAACGAATAATATTAATAATTTATCAAAGATTATCAGGGTTAAAGCTCGATTATATGTTTTATTGAGACCTTGAATTTTAGGTCGTGGTTAATTGATGTTTGAATTAAGATAACCTTTTAGGTCGAATAATATAGCGTAGTTTATTAACCACGACCTTTAGGTCATGGAACAGCATATAAAAAACGATGGGCTTTAGCCCTGAAATAGTCAGTACCGCAGATTATCATATGATACACCGGACAAAACAACCTGTAGGAGCAATTTACGAATTGCTATTAATGAACGCGACCTTTAGGTCGAATAGCAAAGGGATAGATTTTAACCACGACCTTTAGGTCGTGGAACA